>JBKJSZ010000343.1:0-3469 GCA_046593675.1 Ferruginibacter sp. | reverse complement strand
CTTTTCTCAATTAAAAAATGCAATTGTGAAAAGTAAACACTTACCTGTGTCCATCTTGCCCATTGCGTCGTGTACCAATAATACAGATGGAAAAGAATTGAGTGAGATGTATGATCTACACCAATGTGGAGCCGTGGCTTTTTCTAATGGATTAAAAGGTTTACAGGATCCGGGCATAACTTTAAAAACCTTACAATACCTTACAGCTATCCCTGCAACATTGATACAGGTTCCGGTATTTCAAGCTATCCATCCAAATGCATTAATGAATGAAGGCATTGTTTCTACAAGATTAGGTTTACCGGGAAAACCTGCCATTGCTGAAGAATTAATGATTCATCGCGATATTGAATTAGCTGAATATACAAATTCATCCATCCATTTTACCGGCATATCAACCGCCCGATCAGTGGAACTGATAAGGTTGGCCAAACAAAAAAAGATCGGAGTTACCTGTTCCGTAACGCCTTATCATCTTATGTTTTCTGATATGGATCTTAATAATTATGACACCAATTTAAAAGTAAATCCTCCTCTAAGAACGGAAAAAGATATAATGGCTTTGCAGCAAGGTTTGAAATCAGGTGTAATAGATTGTATTGCTTCTCATCACCTTCCTCAACATAACGATGATAAAGATTGTGAATTTGAATATGCAAAGTACGGGATGATCACTTTGCAAAATATTTTTGGGGTGCTGTCGCAATGGATACCATTGGAAAGCGCCATTGACATCTTAACTATCGCGCCCCGCCACATTTTTAAAATAGCCATCCCGGAAATATCAATTGGTGCACCTGCATCTATAACAATGTTTCTACCGGAAGAAACTTATATTTTTGAACGGTCTATGATACGTTCACTTTCTTCAAATTCTGCTTTTACGGGGAAATTAATGAAAGGTAAAATTGTAGGAACCATACACAATAACAGGCTTAATTTAGTTACGAATGATTAAATTGAACGGCACCATAAAAGGTTTAATAACCGGTACATTAATGATCATAACTTCTTTATTGATCTATTATGCAAAAGGAAATTTTTCAAACAATCTTCAATACATAGCGTATGCATTATACACAGGTGGAATTGTATGGACTTTAATTGACTTCCACCGTTCTTCTCTTACTTCAAAAAAATTCGGCAATTATTTTTCTGCGGGATTTAAGTGTTTTGTAATGATCACTTTAATGATGGTACTCTTTACCTATTTTTTTTTACAGGCTCATCCTGAATTGAAAGAAGAAATGGTAAAAATGGTGAGAGCAGATCTAACAACCAAAGGTGATAAAACCCCTGATGAAATTGAGAGCCAGGTAAAGATGGCAAGAAATAATTTTACAACGATGATGACCTCAACTGCCATTTTCGGTTACCTGATCATAGGTGCTTTGATAACCGCTGTAACATCAGCTTTCTTAATTCAAAAAAAAGTTAACACACAAATATAAGAACCTGCTTATGGACATTTCAGTTGTTGTACCATTATATAATGAAGAAGAGTCTTTACCAGAGCTGGTTGCCTGGATCAAAAAAGTTATGCTGGCCCATAATTATTCCTATGAGATCATACTTATGGATGATGGCAGCTCAGATAATTCATGGCAAGTAATTACAGATTTGCGTGCACAATATTCAGAGGTGAAAGGCATTCGCTTTCAACGTAATTACGGAAAAAGCGCTGCATTAAATGAAGGTTTTAAAGCAGCAATAGGTAACGTTGTAATTACCATGGATGCAGATTTGCAGGATAGTCCTGATGAAATTCCTGAATTGTATAATATGATTTTTAAAGATGGCTATGATATGGTGAGCGGTTGGAAAAAGAAGCGATTCGATAATACTTTAACTAAGAATCTTCCTTCTAAATTATTCAATGCTGCGGCCAGAAGTGCTTCCGGAATACAGTTGCACGATTTTAATTGTGGCTTAAAAGCTTACAAAAGAAAAGTAGTGAAGAGCATCGAAGTATATGGAGAAATGCACCGTTATATTCCCGTTCTGGCAAAATGGAGTGGATTTAAAAAAATAGGAGAAAAGGTTGTTGAACACCGGGCGCGTAAATATGGTGTTACTAAGTTTGGCTGGGAAAGATTTGTAAACGGCTTCCTCGATCTTGCGACCATCATGTTTGTTGGAAAGTTTGGAAAAAGGCCGATGCACTTTTTCGGGCTTTGGGGAAGCGTTGTTTTTTTGGGCGGTGTAACCATCTGGATATATTTATTCATTGCAAAAATTGCTTTTCAGAAATACAATATGACGGATAGGCCCATTTTTTATCTCGGTATTATTTCTCTCGTTATAGGAACTCAATTATTTCTTGCAGGATTTGTGGGAGAACTCATTGCCAGAAATTCTTCTATCCGCAACAATTACCTGATTGATGAAAAAGCAGGAATATCTTAAATAGATTCCAATGAAAATAATAATCATTGGTCCTGCGCATCCATTACGTGGCGGACTTGCCTCTTATAATGAACGCCTGGCCACTGAATTTCAAAACCAGGGCAATGATGTAACTATTTATACATTCTGTTTACAATATCCATCGTTTTTATTTCCCGGAACCACACAGTTTTCTTCAGAACCGGCACCCGCTCAGTTAAACATAAAAGTGGCCATCAATTCCATTAACCCATTGAACTGGTTAAAAACAGGCCATCAAATATCCAGGCTAAAACCAGATTTGGTTATTGTCCGTTACTGGCTGCCTTTTATGGGCCCCTGCCTTGGTACCATTTTAAGGATCATCAAAAAAAACAAACATACAAAGTTGGTTTGCATTGCAGATAATGTAATTCCACATGAAAAAAGATTCGGCGATGAAGGGTTTACAAAATATTTTATGAAACCGGTGGATGCATTTATTACGATGAGTGAAAAAGTTCTTACCGATCTGCGATTGTTTACCCAAAAGCCTGCAAAATATGTTGTACATCCATTGTATGATAATTTTGGAGAAGCAGTTTCAAAAAATGAGGCGCATAATTATTTGAAAATTCCCACAGATCAGAAAATAATTCTATTTTTTGGTTTCATCAGAAAATATAAAGGGTTAGATATTTTACTGGAAGCAATTGCTATTTTGAAAAAACAAAACCCGGCTTTTCTAAAAAATCATACCTTTTTAATTGCAGGTGAATTTTATGAAGACCAGAAACCTTATGATGAACAGATTCAACGTTTAGGTATTGCTGAATATTTAATGATGAACACTCATTTCATTGCTGACAGTGAAGTGAAATATTATTTATGTGCTGCGGATGTGTTGATTCAGCCTTATAGAAATGCTACACAAAGCGGCGTAACACCTCTTGCCTATCATTTTGAAATTCCTATGATCGTCACCAATGTAGGTGGATTGCCCGCTCTTGTTCCGGATGATGTAGCCGGTATTGTTACTGAACCTGATGCAAATTCAATTGCAAATTCTATTCATAAAATTTAAGAATAGAATTTGCAATTGAAT
>JBKJSZ010000197.1:0-4509 GCA_046593675.1 Ferruginibacter sp. | reverse complement strand
ACTTTTGTGGTTGTTTGATTGTTTCTTAAACGCATAATGTTCGTTTTTATTTTATGAGTGTAACGTTTCCTTTGAAAGGAAGAAGCGTATTATTTTCACACATAATTTCTATGATATAAACATATACATCTGTTGGTGCAGGTTTGCCTTTGAACAGTCCATTCCAACCCATACGGGCATCATTTGGTGTTACATTATTTCTTTCAAAAACAATTTCTCCCCAACGGTTAAATATCTTCATAGTTTTTATTCGGAATAATCCTGAACCGCGTGCAAAGAATAGATCATTCATTCCATCCGCATTCGGTGAAAAGGTATTTGGAATAAAAACGTTTGCATTATTACAGATAACATTTACCGTAACAAAATCTGATGCCGCGCATCCGCCGTTGTTGGAAACCTGAACCGTATACGTGGTAGTTTCTCTTGGCTTCACCGTTATAGCAGGATAATTATTTCGGAATGTTCCACTTGTTGGGCTCCAGATTACTCTGCTTACATCAGCAGAAATAAGCGGAACCAGATCTATCATTTGCCCTGCATTTATGGTTACATCGTTTCCTGCTTCCACTGTAGGAATCGGGAAAACTTTTACAGGTATTTGTGCGGTTTGTACAAAACATCTGTACATATCTGTTCCGGTTACTGTATACACTGTAGTAGTTACAGGAGAAGCAATCGGGTTCGCAATATTTGGATTGTTCAAACCTGTTGAAGGAGACCAGCTATAACTGAATGCACCCGTTGCAAGCAAAGGCCTTGAACTTCCCACACACATAGAATCTTTCAACGAGGCTCTCATGGTAAAACGGGGATGAACATCAACTTTTATAGTATCTATGTTTACGCATCCTTCAGAAGAGGTACCGGTGACAAAATAAGTTTTCACCGAATCCGGATTTGCAAGTGGTGAAGCACAGGTAGTACAATTTAAACCTGAAGATGGAGACCATACATAGGTAGCCGCACCTGTTGCCACTAAATTGATGCCTGTTCCCTGGCAAATCGCTGTATCAACTCCAGCGCTCACCGTTGGTAAACTGAAGACAGTTAAGGTTGTTCTAAGAGTATCTGCACAACCCTCACTGCTGGTGATGAACAGACTTATATTATAATTGCCGCCGATTGTATAAGGTTCCACCGGAGGATTCTGAGTGGAAGATTGGTGGCCGTTCCCAAAATTCCACTGCCATGAAATAGCAGATGTATCGGGATTTAATAATGTGGCAGAAAATTGCGCATTTAAGGGAACGCAACCATTTGCAGATTGTGATATGGTTGCATGAGGTGTATTTAAAACTTTAATGGGTGTTGCACTTCTCATGGAATCTACACAACCTGCCGAAGAAGTAACTTTCAATGTAGGATAATACCATCCATTTATGGTATAACTATGAATCGGATTCTGAGCTGGCGAGGTGGTGTTGTCACCAAATGCCCATTGATATCTTACAATTGGATCTGTTGAAGTAGTACTATCCGTAAAAAATACATTTCCCGGATTACACAAAATATTTCTGTCAAAATGAAAATCTGCTTCTATACCTTTTACAACAATCGTATCTCTTCCAACAATAGGAATTACACATCCAGCCGTATCTATCAAAATCATCTTGGGAATATAATTTCCAGGAATTGTATAATTATGGGAAATTATGGAGTCTCTGGTTGGAGTAGTGGTTCCATCATTAAAATCCCAGACAAATGAAATATTTCCTATGGAAGTTCCCACAAAATTTGTTGTGAGCGGACGGCAGCCTAATATGTTATTATACGTGAAAGATCCCTGCGGTCCTTTTACTACAATTGTTTTGGTATATATTGACGTACACGTTAATTTCCTTACGGTAAGTTTGGCGATATACGTTCCGGGTTGAGAATAAAAATGGAAAGGATTGGTTAAAGTTGATCCGGTACCATCACCAAAATCCCAATCAAAACTGGTGTAGTTGATAGAACTGTTGGTAAAATTAACTACCAAAGGCGGACAGGTTCCCAGTGTATCACTCACACGGAAATTTGCGACAGGACTCGCCACCCGAATGTAATTAATCTTTGTTAAGGAATCAGAACAACCATTGCGATCAACTACTACTAATTTAACTGTATATATACCATCAGCCGAATAATTATAAGTTGGGTTTCTAATTGTACTTGATCCACCATCACCGAATGACCAAAAGTAAGCTAACTGCGTTCCGGTTGAAGTACTGGTAAACCTTACCGGGGCATTGGCGCAAGTGCTGGTATCTACACTTTTAAAAATGGTAACAGGATTAGATATCGTAATATTCGCCATGCTTCTGATCGAATCTGTACAACCCTGGGAATCTATTACCATTAGCAACACGGAGTAACTTCCTCCGTTGGGATAGAAATGTGAAAAAGGTGGAGCACTAAACGTTTGAGATGGGCCTTCACCAAAATTCCAGATCCATTGTGCAATTGGATTTGTACCATCCGTAGTGGTATTATCTGAAAACGTTACCGTACTGGCGCGGCAAGTCACAGTCGTTGGTGGAGTGAATGCAGCAACCGGTCCATTAACATGAATATATTGTGGCTTTATTAATGTATCCTTACAGCCGTCTGTACTTGTGATGATTAATGTTACATCGTACATACCGGAGTTTAAATAAGTATGTGTTACGGGGTTAATACTGTCTCTGGTTCCGTCACCAAAAGTCCATGCATAATTTAAAATATTGAGCGGGTTAGCAGTTGATGTAAAAGTTACACTTGATTTACGGCAGATATTTGTGGTATTTGCCAGGAAATCTGCACTTTCATCAATTACCCGTATCGTTTTTGTCATCGTATCACTACAACCTGTCATGCTGTTGAAAATGGCCAGTTGTACAGTATAAATGCCGCCACTGCCATAAGTATGAACAGGGCTTTGTATTATAGATGTATTGCCATCACCAAAACTCCATGACCAGGAATCAGCCCCAATGGAATTATCTGTAAAAGTTCTCACCAAAGGATCAGCACATAAAAATGTGGTGGCGAAGTTTGCGATAGGAGGATTGATATATATCATATCGGGAACAATAAGGCTGTCTTCACATCCATTATTCCACACATAAAATTTTATCATAAACCAACCCGTATCTATATAATGGTGTGAAGGAAATTGTGTGGTTGCACTTGAACCATCCCCAAAATCCCAAAGCCATTGGTCGGGCATACCTAAGCTTGAATCTGCAAAATTGATTGGGGTTCGTGCGCATGCTACCGTTGGATCTGCAAAGAAAATGGGCGTAGGCCTGATACCTGCACGAATACCATTCAAAACCGTAACTGTATCTGTACAACCACTGGCTGTTAAAACAATCAGTTTTATGGTGTAAGTTCCTGAATCAAATACCTGTGATGGATTTTGTAAAGTAGATGTATTCCCATTTCCAAAATCCCATAAATATTGAGTAATGGGTTCTATAGAAGTTACCGTCGATTGAAATGTCCAGCTAAATGGAGCACAACCTTTCTGTGGTAAATTCAGAATGGCGGCATCTGGCAATGATATATTTATATAGTCTGTTCTTCTTAATGTATCAGTACATCCGCTGGGGTTGGTAGATATCAATGTTACCGTATATACACCTGCTGAATCATAAGTATGTGTAGGATTCATTGCAATGGATGTTCCACCATCTCCAAATATCCATTGATAAGAAACTGCGCCGGTTGAGGTATTATTAAAACTGATGGAAGCCGGAATTCGGCAACTGGTAACCGTTGTAGCATTAAAATCTGTGGTTGATCTTGGAAATACGGTGATAGTTCTTGTAACAGAATCACGGCAATTACCATAATTATTTATCAGTTTTACCTGGTAAACGCCTGCTGAAGAAAAACTTTTTGTAGTATTTATTGTATTGGCGGTGGTTCCATCACTGAATATCCATACAGATGAAGTTGGAACAGGCGTAGAAGTATTGGAAAAAATCAATTGTCTGTTTTCACATGCAGGTGTGCTGTTAGTAAAATTAGTATTGATAGCGCCGATATTTATCGCATTTGCCCGCGTAAAAGTGTCTTTACATCCAAAAGAATTTGTGGCAATCAGTTGCACTGTAAATGCACCGGTAGAATTATAAACATAAGTTGGATTTGGCTGGTTCGAAGTATTGCCATCTCCGAAATTCCATACATAAGTTAATGCTGAATTGCTGGTAGAATTATTAGTAAACGTTATCAATACGGGAGGTGTACACGTAGTTGGATTGGTATTGGTAAAAGATGCATTGACACCTGGAAAAACACGGATATACTGAAGCCTTGTAATGGTTTTGGAACAACCATTACCTGTTACAACCCGCAGTGAAACATTATAGCTTCCTGAAGCTGTATATATATGATTCGGGTGTTGTAACATACTGAATTGTCCATCACCAAAATCCCATTGCCACTGTATCACAGATCCAAGTGTTGTGCTACTCATATCGGTAAATTGTACACCCATCTGAAGGCAGCCACTCTTGACATTAGCATTAAATTGTGCAA
>JBKJSZ010000247.1:0-9704 GCA_046593675.1 Ferruginibacter sp. | reverse complement strand
CACTATTGGTATTGATGATCAGCGTGGCCGGTATAGACCCATTCCAACTGGAATCTATTTTTGGGCAGAAATAATCCGCATCAGTTTCATTGAGCCAGGCAATAGCGGTATTCCATTTTTTGCGTTTTACAAATGAATTTAATTTAACCGGGTAATTGGAAGGCTCATCCACACTCACTAATATCAATTTTACATTTTTTTCGCGGAAACTTTCAACAGCCTGTATCATTCCGGGAATTTCTGCTATACAAGGTTTACAGAAGGTAGCCCAGAAATTAAAGACCAAAATCTTGCCTTTGTTATCTTGAATATATTTTTCAAAATCGGTAATCTTCCATTTTTCGATTTGTGCAAATGATGAGAGAGAAATCAGCAACATACCACACAGCAACCATTTTTTCATGAGGTAAAATTAGAGAGTTAATTTAATCCAGATTACGTTTAATAGTACATCCGATGCTTCGTGTTTCCTTCGTGCTTATATCTTTACCGGCCATCATTTCATTGATCGCTTCTTTTAGATGATTTCTTTTTACGGATGCGGCATTAGATGGATTGTCATCTATAGCACCATGATATACCAGTATCAATTTCTTGTCAAATAAAAAACATTCCGGTGTACGGTTAGCACCAAACGCATCTGCGATTATATGATTTTTATCTTCTGCATAATACCAATTGTATTTTTGATCTGCTGCATATTTTTTCATTTCCCCGAAACTATCATCTCCATTGCGGTAGGCTTCATTACTGTTTAAAATAATTACGCCCAGCTTTTTAGCTTTTGCATACTGGCAAATATCCAAAGTACGTTGTTGATTTTTTATTACATACGGGCAGGTATTGCTACTGAACATGACCAATAAACCTTTTGAAGAAGCTGCTTTTTTTAAGGAGATGTCTTTTCCGGAAATATCTTTCAGTAATAATTCTGCTTTTGGAATTTCCTTCCCAATAGGTAGAACATCTCTTGTTTTGGAAGACATAAAGAGGATAGCCGAGAAAAGGAGAGAAGCCATTAATGTTTTCATATACTAAAATTTAAAGTACAATTTACTGAGAAAGTTGAAGAAAGAAGTTAGAATTATTTTAAGGGCGATGTTAAACTTTCAGGGAAGCACGTCGCTTAAGCGTTTCAATACTAACATTAAGTTCAAAACCAATTAATAAAGCTAGAGAGTTGATAAAAATAAGTGCCATTACCATCATAATTGTTCCAATAGAGCCATACAATACATTATATTTTCCGAAACTATTAACGAAAGCGGCAAATCCTAACGTTGCCAATACACTTAAAGTGGCAGCAAGCAATGTTCCCGGAGACAATAATTTCCATCTTTTCTCAACAGCCGGCGCATATTTAAAAATAAAACCTATTGCAAAAAATATTAAAACCAAAATCAGTATCCACCTGGAATATTTAATTACTTCCCTCCAGCCGCTATCCGATACAATCATTTTAAGAATGGCTCCCTGCATAATAAGTAAAATCAGGTATCCCATTAATAATGCAAACAACAAAACCGTTAATCGTATGGCAAGCCAGCGTTGGTGAATGCCTTTTCTTTTTTCAAAACCATCATATTTTTTATTGAATGAACGCATTAAGCCCATCATTCCATTGGAAGCAAAAAACAGAGAAAATAATAATCCGAAGGATAATAGTCCGATCTTATTACCATCAATAAAAGAATCAACAAATTTTATCACTTCCCTGTTATAAGTTCTGGTAGGTATAATATCATATATGAGATTATGTAACTGGTATTTAATACTTCTTGTACTGATGAAAGGGAGATTCGGAATCAGCGTAAATACAAACAATAAAGAAGGTGGTAACGACATGATGAAGTTGTAAGAAATTGCAGCCGCTCTTTCTCTTAAGCCTTGTGCACGAACCTGTGTATGAAACATTTTAACCACATCAAATACGGTAAAAGAATGACCGGCATTCCAATACCAGTGTTTGCTTTTTTGGAGAAAGAAAGCAACCGGCCTGTTTCGTGCAAATATTTTTTCTACTCGTGTCAGCAATTATTTATTGTTTCTGCTAATGATTAAACTATCCAATGCCTGTTGATATTGTTTTGCAAATGTCTGATGTTCCACATAAGTTTCCGAGAAATTATGTTTCCCATTAAAAGATGGTGTGGCTGCAAAGAAAATATAATTTGTAACCGGAGCATTCAATACAGCATCTATTGCATTTGGTGAAGGTGTACAGATGGGTCCCGGAGGTAAACCTGTTACCTGATAGGTATTATAGGGCGATGGATATTTCAAATGCCCGAACAAAATTCTTTTTAAACTGAAATCCCTCATCGCATATTTAACCGTTGGATCAGCCTGCATCCGCATATTTTTATAAATGCGGTTTATATATACACTGGCAATCAATTTACGGTCATCGTCATTATTACTTTCTTCTTCTACAATACTTGCCAGTATATACACCTGAACAGGAGTTAATTTTTTTATCGCGGCTTTTTGTTGTCTTTCTGTATTCCAGAATTTTTTTCTTTCATCAACCAACCGTACAAATATCCTTTTAAAATTCCCATTCCATTTTAATTCGTACGTGTTAGGAATTATATTCGTCATAACTGTATTCGTATCACAATTGAAAGTTTTCAATGAATCATCAGACATAATAAATTTTAAAACTTCCGTTGTATCAAATTCAAAATTATAGGCCAGTTTTGCGGCGAGATCTTCTTTCGTTCTTAATTTATTAATCACCAGTTTTACCGGAGACTGGTTACCGGATTTAAACATTCTAACCAGTGCTAATACGCTTGTTCCGTCTTTGATTGCATAACGTCCTGCTTTTACCTGTTGTGGATATTTTAATTGTTGAGCAATCTTGTTGAAAAAAAATGTTCCGGAAATAATTTTTTGGTTGATCAATTCAGCTTGTACAAATTCATAATCAGCCCCGGTTTTTATAAAAAAATATTTGTCTTCCGGCGCATTTACAACGGGTCCAAATATATTCCAGGCACACCAACCCGCCACAAGCAAAAATGTAATAAATAAGAGTTGAAATAATCTTTTCATACTATCATCATGATCAAAAGTAAAAGAAAAAACCCCGCCTGAAAGAACGGGGTGTTATAAATAAGGTAAACTATTTTATTTTGGTTGCGTATCAGCCGGAGCCGGAACAGTTACAGTATTAGCCGGAGATGTTGGTGTGGTAACCGGAGCTTGTTGCTGAGTTTGTGGTTTTGTGCTGATCTCATCAATAGCATCTGTACCTGATTTTTTCCCATCTTTAGAAATAAACGCAGGTGAGATCAGGCAAAGAATTCCTACAATGGCAGCAAATATCCATGTACCTTTTTCCATTACATCCGTTGATTGCTTAACACCAATCAGTTGGTTACTAAAACCTCCTAATGAACCGGTTAATCCACCACCTTTTGGATTTTGCACTAAAACGATTAATCCTAAAATAACAGAGGCGATAATAATCAGTATTCCGAATAAAACTAACATATTAATGATCTTTGATTTGTTCTGATTTGGCTGCAAAGAAAGCGCTTTTAGCAGGATTAAGCAAACTTAATTTCTGATAAATTTCTTTGGCTTTTTTATATTTCCCCTGTGATTCATACACTTCGGCCATGGCTTCGGTAATAATATCTGCTTCCAGGTTGCTTTTTTCTGCCAGTTTTTCTACCGTGGTATCTATTATCACCGCCTCCATTTTTTGAGATGGATGCACCTTTTTCATGGTTTTAAGCCATTCTGTAAAGCTTTTTAACTGGCGGCCCAGTTTATCATTTGTTTTTAATTCTTCGGATAATTTAATTCCCTGAGAAGCAAAATAATCAGTCGTATACAGTGGTTCAAAGAGTGGTGCTTCCTCTTCCGTATCTACCTTTTTTAATTTTTCGCCTGGTGTATAAAATTCCTGTCCGGATTCGGATGTTGTACCAACAGGAGTTAAACTTTCTTGTGCCCCTGAAGTTGCCTCCGTGTAAATTTCTGTTAAGTTGGAGGCCGCTTTATCTTCCAGCAAAAAATTCAACAGGTGTGTATTGTTGACATGTAAAGCCGTTTTGGTAAGTTGGCGAAGATGGCTTCTATCATTTTTATTTATCTTCTGTAATAAAGCGATATGAGCGAGTGTGAAAAAAGGAAATTTTTCAACTATTTCTTCCAGGTATTCTGTATCGTCCTGCCTACTTGAAAAAACTTCCTGTAATAATGCCTGCATCTTTTAAAGCTATGATTTAGTTTACCAATTAGAAAAAATCTTATTGAAAATTTCATCAACAATATTTCTTACAATCTCTTCATTCAATTGAACTTCTGCCTGTGTTAAGGAGAGGGAAGAAGCGAAGTCAAATGTTTTTATAACATCGGCTTCCAAATTCCCTTTTGGATTCAGTGTATTTTTAAAGATAAGATGAACACCCACATTTAAACGGTTTGTACTTGCCTGTGTTCCGCTGATTCCGGTTGTTGTAACATAATATTGTGTGATCAACCCACTAATGTCATAATGTGCATCATCATTATTTGTTTGAGTAAGCCTTGTAGTATTTATGATCTTTTGACGTAACCGGTCTGTTACCTGTTGGCTAAGTCTTGGGTTTACATATTGTGCTTTATTATCAAAATATGTAACCCTGAAATTTTTTATTTCTTCCGGAATAGGTGCGGTGTCTTTGGTGCCATATTTACAGGTTGCGTAATTGAATATCCACAACAGTAATATGGAGGCTATTAAAAATCTCATCTGTACAAATGATATGTTGAAAAAATTAGAGATCTTCAATGTCGTATTCTTTTAGTTTACGATATAAAGTCCTTTCACTTATTCCCAGGTCTAGCGAAGCATCACGTCTTTTTCCTCTGTGTTTTTTTAATGCTTTTATGATGAGTTCTTTTTCTTTATCAACAATACTTAATGATTCTTCAATTTCTTCGTGATGCTGTAAATTTTCTCCATTATTTTTATGATACATAATGGGAGAATTATTTTGCGAAACAGGCGTATTGGAAAATGAGTTAAATTCTTTGAAATTCAAATTGCCATCAACATTATTATAGGAAGGAGAATGGGAGTTGATAGAAGGATTTTGTAATAGATCGAAGAACATTTTCTTCAATTCATTTACATCTTTCTTCATGTCAAAAAATAGTTTGTATAATATTTCTCTTTCATTGGCAAATTCTGTTTGACTTACTGCGGCACTGCCTCCCACCAGAACCGGTAATCGACTAAAATTATTTTCAGGAAGAAATTCACGCATATGCCTGCCATCAACGGTACGGTCTTTACTCAAAACTGATAATTGCTCGGCCATATTTTTTAATTCGCGGATATTTCCGGGCCATGTATAAGTAATCAATAGCTCTTTTGCATCATCCGTTAAGGCAATGGACGGTGTTTTATAGCGGTCAGAAAAATCGGCTGCAAATTTTCTAAACAATAACGGAATATCTTCTTTTCGATCACGCAATGCAGGAACCCTGATGGGAACGGTATTCAACCGGTAATACAGATCTTCCCTGAACCTTCCTTTTTGTGTGTATTCCAGCAATTCTTTATTGGTAGCGGTAATAACTCTTACATCTGTTTTTTGAACTTTGCTGCTTCCAACCCTGATGTATTCACCGGTTTCAAGCACTCGAAGTAAACGGGCCTGCGTTCCCAGAGGCATTTCTCCGATTTCATCTAAAAAAATGGTTCCACCATTTACCGTTTCAAAATATCCTTTTCTGCTATCAACGGCACCGGTGAAAGAACCTTTCTCATGTCCGAATAATTCGGAATCAATGGTTCCTTCCGGAATAGCGCCACAATTTACAGCAATGAATGGATTGTGTTTACGAGCTGATAAGGCATGAATGATCTGTGAAAAAACTTCTTTTCCCACACCACTTTCCCCGTTTATTAAAACACTCAGATCTGTATTGGCAACCTGCACGGCAACATTTAAAGCATGATTTAAGCCCAATGAATTACCAATGATGCCAAAACGATTTTTTATTGATTGTAATTCCATGATTAACGATTGATAACTTCTCCAATTAATGTGGCAGAACTGCAGGATTTTATAAAAACTTTTATATAATCTCCTTTCTGATGATCTGCTTTTGGAAATATTACTACTTTATTATTATCTGTTCTTCCAAATAATTCTTCTGTACTTTTTTTGGAAACACCTTCTACTAATACTGTATGCATCGTACCTACTTCTTTCTGCATACTTAATAAGGAATGACTTCTGTGCAACTGCACCATTTCAGCAAGCCTTCTTTTTTTTATTTCCACAGGTATATCATCTGCAAACCTTCTTGCGGCTAATGTTCCCGGGCGTTCAGAATAAAAATACATGTAGGCGAGATCGTATTTGCAATATTCCATCAGGGTCAGGCTTTCCTGGTGTTCCTCTTCCGTTTCTGTACAAAATCCGGTAATCATATCCGTAGATAAACCACAACCCGGAAGTATTTCACGAATACGATTCACTTTTGAAATGTACCATTCCCGGCTATAGGTTCTGTTCATCATCTGCAACACTCTGCTGCTTCCGCTTTGAACCGGCAGGTGAATGTATTTACAGATGTTCTCATATTTTTTCATTACAAATAATACATCATCTGTAATGTCTTTTGGATGTGAGGTTGAAAAACGAACACGCAATAGTGGAGATATCCGGGCTACTTTGTCCAGCAAACCCGCAAACGTTACCGTATTGCCGCTGGATTCATCGGTATAATGATAGCTGTCTACATTTTGTCCTAACAAAGTAACTTCTTTAAATCCTCTGTTAAAAAGATCTGTACATTCTGCAATAATGCTTTCGGCATTCCGGCTACGTTCCCTGCCTCTTGTAAACGGCACTACACAAAATGAACACATGTTATTACATCCACGCATAATGCTTACAAAAGCTGTAATACCATTGCTGTTTAAACGTACCGGAGATATATCTGCATAGGTTTCTTCACGGCTTAATAAAACGTTGACGGCTTTTTGCCCGGAACCTGCTTCTTCGATTAAATCAGGAATAGTTCTATATGCATCCGGACCAACTACAATGTCCACCAGTTTTTCCTGCTCCAGAAAGCTGGCTTTTAACCTTTCCGCCATGCAACCCAATACTCCTATTATTAAGCCTGGTTTATTTTTTTTCAGACTTTTGAAATCTGTTAGTCTTTTGCGAACGGTTAGTTCTGCTTTCTCGCGAATGGAACACGTATTTATAAGTATGAGATCTGATTCTGAACTTTCTTTTGTGGCTTCATAACCTTCATTTTGTAAAATAGAAGCCACAACTTCACTGTCTGCAAAATTCATTGCACATCCATAACTTTCTATGTAAAATTTCTTTTTACCCGTTTCAATGCCTGAAAAGGAAGGATTAAAAGCTTCTCCCTGTCGGGTTTCATCATGTGATTTATCTAATAAAAATTCCTGCATCTTCTGCATTTGAGCGGCAAAGATATGTGATATCAGGACAATCTGTCAGTCTTACTATTAAAAAGGCTTCACAATTTCCATGTGTATATTGGTATCCTCTGCAGATATTCCATACGCTATAGAAAGCACGAATTTATTAAAAGGAGAAAGGAAAAATCCACCACCATAACCTGAATGCCAAGTATTTGACGTTTCGTTTTTAAGCCATACACGTCCATTATCATAAAAAGTAAACAATCCAATTTTTCCATTCATCAGGTAACTCTTAAAATTGGTGACCCATCGTAACTCATTTTGATTGTACAAAGTTTGTTCTCCCTGGAAACGATTTCTTTGATGGCCACGTAAAGTTCGTGTGCCACCAATAGAGTTGTATTGAAAAAATTGCGGATTCCCGGATAGAGAACTTCCACCGGCTTTAAGTGATAAATTAAAATGCCTGATCAGAGGAATAAACAAATTTGTTTCCGCCCTGTATTTTTCAAAATCGTTTTTAAATTGAAAATCGTGATTGTAAGAAGCGGCTGCAATAAATTGAATTCCTTTTGATGGAAGAAAAGGATCATTTATACTTGTATAGGTATATCCTGCTTCAACGCCTGCAAAGGCTTTATTATCATATAATTTTTGCGGAATAAGAGTTTTGCCTATATAACGATCCGTATCTTTTACGATCTGAACGTTTTCAAAATATGGAATAATATAAAATTTGTTTTTCTGTTTGATCGTTCTTTGAAAAGAGGCACTTACCCATGTTTCTTTAGAACGCATTCTGTTGAAATCACGGTCTTTGGTTTCCAGTAAACTATTGTTACCCAAACCATAAAAATTAGTCCATCTTTCCTGATCGTATAATGCAGTAAACAACATGTCTACTTTACCAATGGCATCTGCAATAAAAGCATTGTACGTAAGGCTGAAAGCCATCTGGCTGGTTGAATATTTTAAATCAACTGTATGTTTTTGTGCATAAGGTTTTCGCCATTCGTGTTTCTGGTATAAAAAACCAATTCCAACATGAAGCCGGTCGAGGTTGTTAAAAGAAAAAATAGGACGGAAGGTGCGTTTGCCATAACTGATGGCATCATAAGTGAAAGCATGTAGGGTGCTGTCATTACTTAATTTCATTTTTGCCTGATCAACTTTAAATATATTTTTTGAATCGTCATAAATAAATACGGAACGTTTACGGTTATTATCGGGAATTGAATAATCATCTTTTGATAATCCGCCAATCAAACGCACTTTAATAGAACTGTTTGCACCATTCACTTTAAACTGATCATTTCCATCAATGCCATACAACCTGATTTCACTTGTTTCGTTTTCGAAAAATGTTCTGGAATAATAAGAGTTGGGGGAAACAGAACCATCTTTTTTTATTTTATAAACACTTACTGTGAGCGAATCATTATATCTGTCTAATTGAAAAAGTTCATTATCTTTTGAACCGGTAATATCGATCTCCTTGGCGAGTTGTAAATAATAGTTTGCGGCAATTTGTGGAAGGTGATCTCTTCTGGACTTTAATTTTTGAATAATAACTTCACCGGAAACAGGAAATATTTCTGCAGGCATTTTTCTGATGGCATTATTAATAACCTCATCTGTTAATCGTTTTTTAAGATCTTCAGCAATGGAAATCCATTCTGCTTTGTTTACAGCATTCGTAAAATGATGGTCAAAATTTCTTGCAGGAAAATTATAGGATGATAATTTTTTTATAGAATCATCAAAACTCTGCAGATGTTTGGCACCTGCAATTCCTTTTAATAAACGGATGTACGTTCCGTCGAATACGGAATATGCCTGGTCACGGTCGCGGGGAATTGGTTTAAAGTTGATGCCTTTATCTTTAAATTCAGCCCAGCGCCATTGGTCTTCATGTCTTGCCCAATCACCAATGAACATATCAAATAAACGGGATCTTACTAATAAAGATTGATCAATATGATTATCATTATCCTTTAATAATTTCTCCAGCATTTTATCTGTGGAAACAATATTGGCAGCATTGCCGAAGTTTGCAGCAGTTTCCCAATTTTCGTCAGGGCGTTGTTCTAAAATGTATAATTCATTGGCTATCGAATCATTGTACTTTCCTAAACTGGTTTGTGCGGGTACAAAATATATTTTAGGTTCCGTATGTAAAATTCCCGCAGCTTCTGCCATAGAAGAGATGGTTATGGCTGAATACGGATGGCTGATGGTAACCTGGTCATTCATTTTTGTTTCGATGAATGTTCCTTGTATAATTTTCGGT
>JBKJSZ010000044.1:0-3899 GCA_046593675.1 Ferruginibacter sp. | reverse complement strand
AAAAAAAGTTGGATAGTTAATTCCAACTTGTTGATTTACAATAAAATAAAAAAAATTAAAGCTTAATTTCTTTTTGCATAGGATTTCCGTTACCACCTGATGCACCTCTTGCAGCGTTGCCCCGGCTTTTAAACAATTGAAATGAAGATGGTTCCTCCTTTATTGGCCAGTGGTTATTTTTTTCATCAATATCTGCTGTTTCCCGCATCGGATCCAACTTTACTGAGGTAACTTTTTTATCTTTTACAAATGCCTTAGTCACTTTATTTTCATTCTTTCTCCAAACCTGCGCGGAAATTCTGTTTGTTTCTCTGGTACCATCTTCATACGTCCATTCAATGATAATAGGCATCACCAATCCGCCTTTATTACTGAAACTGAGTTCATAAAGGAATTTATTGCCGGCAAGTGTTTGTTTCTGTGATAGGGTAAATGTGTCAGTATTGGGAGGAACTGTAACAGTAAAAGGCGTGCTGTCAAGTCTAGCTAAACCGCGATCATATCTCCAGTAAAAATCTCTGAGAGACGTATCTGCATCGGTAGCAAAAATGATATTTTTGTCTGTTCGGTTTCTCTGTTTGGAAATATCATCAAAGTTATTTTGAATAGGTTTAGCAACTGCTTGCGTAATTGAATTAGAGGAAGTTCTGTTTTCTACCATTTCTTTACTTAATACAGCCCATTTAACGGTATCAAGTGAAATGTCGCAAGGTTCAGTTCCATAAAACCAACCACGCCAGAACCAATCCAGATCTTCGGCGCTTGCATCTTCCATCGTTCTAAAAAGATCCGCAGGTGTTGGGTGTTTAAATGCCCATCTTCTTGCATATTCTTTAAAGGCATAATCAAATAATTCACGTCCCATAATAGTTTCCCGTAAAATATTTAATCCGGTAGCAGGTTTTGCATAGGCATTTGGCCCAAATTGAATAATGTTTTCGCTGTTGGTCATAATTGGCTCCAACTGATCCTTAGGCATTTTCATGTAATCTACAATTTTGTAGGCCGGGCCTTTACCAACCGGAAATTTATTATCCCATAATTCTTCCGTCAGGTATTCTACAAATGAATTCAAACCTTCATCCATCCACGACCATTGGCGTTCGTCGCTGTTAATGATCATAGGAAAAAAATTATGTCCCACTTCATGGATAATAACACCTATCATTCCATTTTTAGTTCCTTCACTGTAGGTACCATCTTTTTCTGTTCTTCCGAAATTGAAACAGATCATAGGATATTCCATACCACTGGCGGCTTCTAAACTTTGAGCAACGGGATAAGGGTAAGGAATAGTAAATTTTGAATAGCTTTTTATAGTGTGTACAACGGCTTTGGTGCTGAATCTCCGGTAAAGATTGTAGGCTTCTTTTGCATAAGCACTCATGCACATAACTTTTTTACCTTCTACAAAAGCAGGCATGGCATCCCAGATAAATTTCCGGCTGCTTCCCCAGGCAAAATCACGAACCATATCGGCTTTAAAAATCCAGGTTTGTTTTTGTTTTGATTTTTGTTTTTCACGGGCTGTTGCTTCTGCCAGTGTGCTGATCTCCAGAGGTTCTTTTGTGTTCTGTGCGGCCTGCCACCTTGTGTATTGTGCAGGAGATAATACCTGCTGATAATTTTGACATTGCCCGGTTGCCATTACAATATGATCTGCGGGTACCGTCATGGTTACTTTATAATTTCCAAATACGAGTGCAAATTCTCCGCCGCCCGTAAACTGATGGTTTTGCCAGCCCTGGAAATCACTATATACACATAACCGCGGGAACCACTGACTGATAGTGTACAGGTCATTTCCATCTTCCGGAAAAAATTCATAACCACCGCGGCCACCATATTTTGTGCGCTCAATGATATTATACCACCAGTCTATTTTAAAAATAAATTGTTGTCCTGGTTTTAAAGCAACTGGTAATTCAATGCGCATCATAGTTCGGTTGATCGTATATTTTAAAGGACTTCCAACGGCATTGGTCACCTTCATAATATTATCTCCGTACTCCTGATTTTTTTTTCCGGCTAATCTGTCAAGATCCTGTTCTGTAAGGCTTTTAGGTATAGATGAACTGCCTTCAAATCCCGAATTATTTTTTAAACTATGTTGGTTTTCATCTAACTGAAGCCAGATATAGGTAAGTGTATTTGGAGAATTATTCCAGTAAGTAACGGTTTCTTTCCCATTTAAACGACGATTCGCTTCATCCAGTTCACAGATAATATCATAATCACATCTTTGCTGCCAATATTTTGGTCCGGGCGCTCCACCCGCAGTCCGGTATTCATTAGCTGTTGGCAAAATAATTCCCAATTGTTCAAAACGGTTACCATGATTACTGCCGGGATTATTTTTAATATCCTGTGCACCTGCTGCCAGTGAAAATAAAAAGCAGGAATAGATGATGATTTTTTTCATAAATTTTTTGTGGGACATAAATTTAGTGGTTATTATTCAGCAATGGTCATCTTTCAATACCAACTAAAAAGCTTACTTTAAAATCACCGAAAAAATTCCATTAAATTTATCTTTTCAAATATCTGTAATTGAATGCAGATGCATTAATTTCTTAGCTAAATGGCATCAATTTTATTTAAATGGTTACTTGTATGTGCTTTGAATATGTCTTCCTTTCCGGCACACCCGATTTTTGTAAGTGTTACGCAGATCGAACACAATGTAAAAGAAAAATCCCTCGAAATAAGTTGTAAAATATTTACAGATGATTTCGAAAAATTATTAAGATCCATTTATAAAACTAAAATTGATTTACTGGATACATCGCTGCATGATAAAATGAGCCCGATGTTGAATGATTATATCTGTAAACATTTGCAGATAGCCGTAAATGAACAACCGGTACAACTCAATTGGATTGGTTATGAACAAAAGGAAGAAGGCATCATGAATTATTTTCAGGTTCAAAATGTTGCGGCGGTTACATCACTCCAGGTAATTAATAATATTTTATATGAGTATAAACAGGAGCAGATCAGCTTGATTCATGCCATTGTAAATGGTAAAAGAAAGAGTGTAAAACTTAATAATCCGGAAGAGAAAACTACATTTAATTTTTAACCCTTATCGGCTGTTTTATTTTCCTGTTCTTCCAGTTCATTTTTTAATTCTTCTGAAATAGCCACCAGAATTTTGTCAATGCGTTGTCCATCCATATCCAGAATTTCAAATTTGAAATCTTTCCATTCAAAAATTTCTCCGGCCACTGGAATATGTTCCAACTGATGTAAGGCAAATCCCGCAAGTGTATCAAAATCCTGTTCTTCTTCTTTCATCCAGTCTCCTTTTTGAAAGTAGCTTAAGAAATCATAAAAATGTATTTGCGCTTCTACTAAAAAAGTTCCGTCTGTTCTTTCAATAATCTCATATTCTTCCTGTCCATCTTGTGCAACATCTCCTACAATGGCTTCTAAAATATCATTTAAAGTAATCATACCTTCCAAAGTACCATATTCATTTACAATAAAACAGGAATGGATTTTAGTGGCTTTGAATTTTTCCAATAACTGATAAGCCGTATTATTTTCCGGAACAAACAAGGCAGGCTTTACCATTTCTTCCAGTTTAACATCTGGTGGAAAACGCAACAGATCTTTTACATAGATCAATCCTTTTATATCATCAACAGAACCGTTACATACCGGGAAAGTGCTGAAGGCCATAGCATCTTCTCTGCCCTTTATTGTATTGATGGTATCCTTACAATCAAACCATATAATATCAGTACGATGCGTCATTAAAGAAGTAATATTTCTGTCTCCTAAATGAAAAACGCGTTCAATAATTTCTTTTTCACCTTCATCAATCGCACCGCTGTCACTTCCTTCGGTGATCATGGCTTTAATTTCTTCTTCCGTTACTGCACTATCGCTGCTCG
>JBKJSZ010000413.1:0-5980 GCA_046593675.1 Ferruginibacter sp. | reverse complement strand
TAATAAAACATAAATGCCTCCGAAAAACCAGCAGCCCAAAATGAGCCAGGGGTTCCCTAACAATTGAGCTATAGTTCCGGGATTTCTTAATATGCCCACCCCAATTGTTCCACCCACCAACACAGCTATTCCAAAGGCCAGACCTAATACTTTTTTAAGTTCATTTTTTTTGTCTGCAGTTTTAAGCTCCATGTTGATAGATAATTTACAAATAAAAAAACCTATGATATTTTAACAGGCATAATTTCTAAAACTCCATTAGAGACATAACACAAAATATTGTCCTCCTACTTTTGTTTCTATAATTCTTATCGGGTAGTAATTACACTTCCTGTTTCCACTAAACCAGATTTCAACCGTACATATTTACCACTTTCAAATACTAACACATTAGAAAAATAGGAAGGCAATCCTTCCGCTGAATGTTTTAAAGAAGTTCTTATTTCAAAATGTAAATGCGGAAAGAAAGAACTGCCGGAAATTCCGATAGAAGCGATGGGTTGTTTTGCCCGTACGAAATCTCCCAACTTTACCTTTATACTGTTTTGTTTGAGATGCCCGTATATACTTATTGAACTGTCTTTATGTTGAATCGCCACGCAGTTCCCATACAGTTCAAGTGGATTATTCGCAATTTCCGGTATATCAAATGTTTTGTTGTCTTTATGTTTGTTTGATGCATAGATGATCCTGCCATCAGCCACTGCTGAAACATCTTTTGCATAACCAAAATAATTTTCAGCATTATCATTCTCTCCTGTGAAAGATTTATTTGCACTATCCAGCAATACAAAATCGTAGGCATATCGCATAAAATTAGTGCGGATGCCAAGTTGCTTAATCGGTACAAATTCATAATCAAATCGCCTGTGATGAGAATAAAAATCATGGGCATCATACACCAGTATTTTGCCATTTAAAGGGAAAGTATAAATTATTTTTTGCGTATATTTTATGGGTTGTATTTCTGTTTTTACAATGAATTCTTCATTATGTTCAGAAGAGAAAGTAAATTCAAATTGTATTTTGTTTAAGGATATGCCTAAATTATATTCTGAGAAAGGATTAAATATAAGTTTTGTATCAAATGCTGCAAATACTCTGTTGGGAATTATTTGTATGCCTGGTGCTGTACCGTTATTATCTAAAAAGCGTTGATGAATGATATGATTTTGTTTATCCAGTACGTTAGCCACTATTTTTGATAAAGTAAAGGTATCAGATGTATTATTTTTAATAACGAAATCTAAATTTAAATATTTTTTATGCTCTCCCATTTCTACAAATACATTTTGTGGATTTGTTATAACAGAAATTTTGGATTGACATATAGCAAACGAACTGTAGAATATTATAAATGCTAACGTTTGAAGTATTTTATACATTTTATAAAATTAATTTCGAAATGGTTGCCATATTAAATTACTGCTGAAATAGAAATGAATCTATTCTATTTTTAAGATATTTTAGTTAATACAAGATAATAATTTCATTTCGATATCCTGTAAACAACAAAAGTTGCCTTTAACAATAGGCAACTTTTAAAAATGAAGATCATTGAATTAAGAAATCTGGATAAGTCTCGGAGGCTTTTGTTTTGCTTCCTCTTTTTTTGGTATAAAAAGATGCAGTAGTCCATTCTCATACTTCGCTTGAATATTGTCAATATCCACTACATCTTTCTGCAAAGTAAAAGTTCTTTGGAATGATTGATAACTAAATTCCTTACGATAGTAACGATCATTGTCAACTTCTTTCTGAGGTTGGCTTCTTTCAGAACTAATAGTGAGAGCATTTCCATCCAGTTCAACCTTAAAATCATTTTTAGTCATTCCGGGTGCAGCAACTTCCACTTCATAATTTTCATCCGTTTCTTTAATATTAACTGAAGGAATGGTGGTGTTGGTATCAGAGAAATTTGTATTTCCCCAGTTGAACATATCCCTTTTAAAGAAATCATCAAAAAAAACAGGCAACGGATTTAACAGACTCCCATTTCTTTTAATCAGTGTCATAATTACCTCCTTTTTAAATGTTAAAAAAATAATTTGACAAAGAAACAAACAATCCATATGCCAACACAATCTGAAATCAGTGGAGATGAATTTTTGTCGGAAATATTTGAAAAAAATGCAGACCAAAAGTCAGAATTTCAGTCTTATTAAAGAATAGAGTTTAGAATATTTCACTCACTGCAATGATATTCTGGAATGCACTAACCATTTAAATTACGGCAGAAATTAATAATTATTATCCACCCAAATGGTATCAATAACTTTTTCCACACTCCCATTCATAGATGCCTCAAATACATAATATTCATTAGAAGCGAAAATAATTTTATTACTGATGATGTTTGTTTTTAAAACCTCTGCATTAGAATCATTCGCAGGATAGTAAAGCTTGTATTCGCAATCTCCAAACCATTCTATTTTAGTACTTGTGTTTACACCGGTTTGAGGATTTATTTCATTTTGCACCGAATCTTTTCGCTCAATTATAATCACCACATCCGCAGTTTTATAGAGGTAACGCCCATTCCTGTAAGATGTACAGTAATCTTCTTTTTTTGAATTACAGGAAAATAATTGTATGATCACCAACCACAGCAATTGAATTATATATAACTTCTTAATAGACTCTTTGATTTGATCAAACATGGTCATAAACGTATACATCTTTAGACTTTTAATAAGCACTTAGCAATGACTTATCACAAAATACTTAACTTTTAAATTAATAATTAAAAATTATCTATCACATAAAAAAGTGTTAGCATTTACTCAGTTATTGAAATCATGATTTGTTAGTCTGCCTGAAAATAATTTTAGAAGATGAAGATAGTGAATCGAAAAATTCAAGCTTTAGAAAAACGTGAATATAAATGTAATGTGGAGTACTCAGGTATTAAAGCCTTATGCGCAAATAGTATATTGGGCCATCAATTTAAAATATATATTTAGGAAATAAACTGCTGCCTCAACATTAGCCGGAGACAGCAGTTTATCCATTAAAAACTATTTTGAACTCAATTTGGGTTTATACGTTAGTAATTCAGACCAGCGGTATTGCACGGCGTCGGCATAATCTTTAAGCCAGACATCAAATGAACCTGCACCAAAAACTTCCTCATACCTTTCCTTTAAAGGTTTACGATAATCGTCGGCTAATTCTTTTAAACCACCTTTTAAGCGTGTTACGGCAATATAACCTGGCTCACCGGAATATGCCACAGAATAAACTGCAACAGACTCTTTACTTACTTCCCATACTTTTTTAAGTTTTGAAATAAGTTCCTTCAGATGACCAATTTTACCCGGCTTTGCTGTCATATGATTTATAACAATCTTGTCTGCATAATCGGTAAGCAGTACTGTACTCAAATCTTCTTTAAAATCAAAATAACCACCTTGACCCTGACCGGTGGTGAGTGGTAATACATTATTTTCCCAATCGGCTGTGTGTTCAGTACTGATGTCACCACGGCCATCTAAAAGAGACCATGAGCTCGGCCCTTCCGTAACCATGTATCCACCTGCATCGGGTCCGGATTCAATACTCCATACACGCCACTTAACATCTCCTGTATGGTATTTCTGCGCATGATTGGCAAGAGCTTTTTCAAATGCAGCCGCTTTGTCATTTTTAGCAAATACCCGATTGGACGTAAGCAATGTTTTTGTCTGACTTAATCCTACAAAAGGAACAAGTAAAAGCATAAAGAAATACTTTCTCATTGGTAATTTTTTTAAAGATTAAAAATGTAAAAATTATAAAATGGATTCCAAGGATAGAAGCATAAGTTTTTCAAAATATCAGGATGCAGAGTTCTCTCCTATATTTCGGAACTTATTATTTGGATGTTTTATAGATTAGAAATTTTTCTTGCTTGAGAGGTGTGCATGCAGATAGAAATCACAATCATATCTATCAGGCTCGGCCAAACTTTGTGCTTTTTTTATGGCTTTTACTGAAGTACAATCTAGAATAAATATTTGAGAAAATCAATTTACTCCTGCATGACTTCGTCATAAATTTTGCATGTATTCAGCGGAAACTATGAATGAATGTAAACAAATTTTTTAAGAAATAATCATAAGCTGCGATTATTTTAAATCAATACTTATTATGGAATTTTGTTTTCCTTTTAAACTTTTACATTATATTTTGGATCAAAATCAACCATCCATTCAATTCCGAATTTATCTCTGAACATACCAAAATATGAACCCCAGAAACTGTCTACCATCGGTACTTCAATATTTCCACCTTTTGAAAGTCCGTTAAATAATTTATCGGCTTCTTCACGACTCTCTGCACTGATAGATATTTTAGATCTGTTTTCATTTTCGTTTACACGACCCATACTTTCAGGAACATCATTAGCCATTAAAATATTTTTGCCAATGGGTAAAGCAATGTGCATAATCTTATTTGCTTCCTTTTCTGAGAATGCATTTTCAGAACCAGATACATCTTTAAAACGCATAATCTTTGTGAATTCCCCACCAAAAATTGATTGGTAAAAAAGGAATGCTTCTTCGGCATTTCCGTTGAAGTTGATGTGGGGATTAATAAGTGCCATTATTTAAAATTTTTATTTCCCTTTTATTTAAATAGTAAAAAGTATAACGATAAAATTTGATCAGACGTTCGGGCCTGGCACCGGGCTAGCTTTAGAACACTGTTATATCCTTTCTACAAATGCAATGTAAACAGTTTTTTATCTGTTGCCATCAATTTTTTCCATAAACTTCACCATGCTTACTTAGCATTACTTATAGAAAACATTGTGCAAAAAAAGTTTTTAAAGGTGCGGTTATGGCCGTTTCGTTTGGTGAACCAATAGCGTCATTGATACCTTCATGGTCGTATTGATTTGCCGTTATTTCGCTAACTGTAACGCCTACACTTTGTAGTTTGGTAATAAAAGCGTTTGCATAACCTATGCGAGTGTTAGAACCTCGTTTGGCAATAAAATAATTTGGATAGGCAGTTCCGTTAAATAAATTATTTATAGGTGACGCTTCAAACCAAAAGGTATTGGATTGACCAAAAGCATTTAAATACACTTCATTATTTTCATTGCCCCTGGCCACTACATCATAGCCTTCTGTGTCAATACAAACCACTCCTTTCAATATATTTAAGGGTAAACCTTTTGAAGGTAAAAAATTATTACTTGTTCCAGTTAAAGCAACCAAATGCGCCCCTGAACTGTGTCCTAAAAGTGCGATTTTTTGTTTATTCCCGCCATAATCTGCAATGTTATCATATACCCATTTCACTGCGTCTGCCACATCATTATTATGAGTCGGATACATAATTCTGTTGGGGTTTGTGCTATATACATTTGGACTTAATCTGTAATTGACACTTACCAAAATATAATTTAAGGAAGAAAACAAATTTTGTTTGTTGGTCATATTATTGGCTTTGTCGCCTACTGCAAATGCTCCACCATGAACATAAACAACCACAGGCTTCTGTGATGTTGTTTGTCCAAAATGATAAATGTCAATACTAAGAAGATTTGGATCAACACCATTCACAGATTTGTATTTCACAGTGCTTTTTGTATAAGTTGCAGGCAAAGGATTTACCTGAATATCGTCTTTGTTACAACTTGTAAAAATGATCAAATTAAGCAACAGGAGAAATAATTTACTGTGATGTAGCATATTTAATAAAATTTAGATTTTTGATTAGACCTATCATTTGTATGAAGGTTCAATTGGCATTGAACTATTTCTAGAGAATAGGCAAACGAGCAATTATGCCTATGATAGCTATTAATTTTATATGAAAGTTTATAGTTTATAAAATGACTTTGTTAATTCGTCTATAGAAACTAAAGTTCGTTTGCGACCAAAAAACTGAGAATACATTTGAGCCCATTTCATTCATCCGCTTAGTAAGTGTCCTTGCTATTGCCTTTTATTGTTTCTTGTCAATTAATATCGGCGTTAATTGGATGCCC
>JBKJSZ010000117.1:0-15857 GCA_046593675.1 Ferruginibacter sp. | reverse complement strand
TCTTTTGTTGCACCAGGCTGGCATGTCTGCGTATATCCCTTTTTATTTAAGTACAATAGATAAAAATGGAAACCCTTTAGCCGAACTTTATCAAACATTCAAAAACAATATCTTTTCAATTCCGGTTGCTGAAAATTTATTTCTACGTTGCGACTGGCCATTTTGTATGATGGAATCAATTGCAAATTCGCCGGTAGTTAACAAACAATATCTTTATAGTGATAATGATTTTATTCTTTTAGGAAAACTGGTAGAAAAAATTACCGGTTTACCTCTGAATGATTATGTTTCAAGATCCTTTTATTCACCAATGGGTTTAGCTACAATCGGATTTTTGCCCCGTAATAAAATACCGCTAAGTTCAATTGCTCCTACCGAAAAAGAAATCACGTTCCGTGCACAATTATTACACGGAAATGTGCATGATGCAGGCGCTGCCATGTTTGGTGGCGTTTCAGGACATGCAGGCTTATTTAGTAATGCGCAGGATGTGGCGGCTATCATGCAAATGTTATTGGATCATGGCAAATACAAAGGCAAACAATATATTTCATCATCAACTATAACATTATTTACAGCTTACGGAAGTAATATCAGCCGGCGTGGCTTTGGGTTTGATAAACCCGAAAAAGAAAATTTTACCCTGAAAGATCCCTATCCTTGTGCATCTGCATCTGCAAATACTTTTGGCCATACAGGTTATACAGGAACGGCAGCATGGGCTGATCCTGAAAAAGATTTGGTATTTATTTTTCTTAGCAACAGCGTCTTTCCAAATGGTACGGATCTTTTAAAAAAAATGAATGTGCGATCAAAAATCATGGAAGAAATTTACCGTGTACTTGAATAAAATAATCTTTATTTTTAGGATTGGAGTAGTTGAAAATATTTTTCAATTTACATTTTTAGAATCATCAGCAAAAGCTTCTATTCAACTATGGCATTTCCCTATCAATTAAAAACTTTTGAAGCGTACAAACTTGCTTATCAGAAAAGTGTTGAACAACCTGAAGAATTCTGGAATGATATTGCCGGTAATTTTCTCTGGAAAAAGAAATGGGATAAAGTATTGGAATGGGATTTCACCAAAGCTAATATTCAATGGTTCAAAGGGGCGAAATTAAATATCACAGAAAATTGCCTTGACCGTCATCTTGAAAAAAATGGAGATTCTATAGCATTGATCTGGGAACCTAATGATCCTTCACAGCCATCACGATCTTACAACTACAAAGAATTATATGAGCAGGTTTGTTTGTTTGCGAATGTTTTAAAAAATAACGGAGCAAAAAAAGGCGACAGGATCTGTATTTATATGCCGATGGTTCCTGAACTGGCCATTGCTCTACTCGCCTGCGCCCGTATTGGCGCCATTCATTCAGTTGTATTCGGAGGTTTTTCTGCACAAAGTATTTCAGACCGGATAAATGACGCAGCATGCAATATTGTAATTACTTCAGATGGTGCCAACCGGGGAAATAAACAAATTTCTTTGAAGAATCTGATTGACGATGCCCTGGAAAATTGCAATACAGTAGAGAAAGTGATTGTGCTCACACATACGAAAGCACCGGTAAGTATGATCAAAGACCGTGATGTATTTTGGGAAGATGAAATGAAAAAAGCTAAGGAAGCCGGACAAACGTCATGTGTTGCCGAAATAATGGATGCGGAAGATATGCTCTTCATCTTATACACTTCCGGAAGTACCGGAAAACCAAAGGGTGTAGTACACACGTGTGGTGGATATATGGTTTGGACAAATTATACTTTTGTAAATGTTTTTCAATATCAACCCGGCGATATTCATTTCTGCACAGCTGATATTGGCTGGATCACCGGTCATAGTTATATTGTGTACGGACCACTAAGCGCCGGAGCCACGTCATTAATGTTTGAAGGCATTCCCACTTTTCCTGACGCAGGAAGATTCTGGGATATTATAGAAAAATACAAAGTAAATATTTTATATACGGCGCCTACTGCCATCAGAAGCCTCATGGCATACGGAGATTCCCCTTTAGAAAATAAAGATCTTTCTTCTTTAAAAGTTTTAGGTACGGTAGGAGAACCCATCAACCAGGAAGCCTGGGAATGGTATGATAAACATATTGGAAAGAAAAATTCTCCGATTGTTGATACCTGGTGGCAAACCGAAACAGGTGGAATTTTAATTTCGAATATTGCAGGCGTTACTCCATCCAAACCAACTTTTGCCACTTTACCATTGCCTGGTGTTCAACCAATTTTATTAGATGAAAAAGGAAATGAAATAACTGAGAATGATGTCACGGGAAATCTTTGTATCAAATTTCCATGGCCCGGTATGTTAAGAACAACGTATGGTGATCACGAAAGGTGCAGGCTAACCTATTTTGCAACGTATCCCAATATGTATTTTACCGGTGACGGAAGTTTCCGTGACAGTGAAGGCAATTATCGAATTACCGGCCGCGTTGATGATGTACTGAATGTAAGTGGACATAGAATAGGAACAGCAGAAGTAGAAAATGCGATCAATATGCATTCCGGTGTAATTGAAAGTGCTGTGGTTGGATATCCACATGAAATAAAAGGCCAGGGCATTTACGCTTTTGTAATTTTAGGCAACCAACATATTGATGAGGATCATACGCGTAAAGATATTATTCAAACTGTTTCCATGATGATTGGCGCTATCGCAAAACCTGATAAATTACAATTCGTATCAGGGCTTCCAAAAACACGCAGCGGAAAAATAATGAGAAGGATACTGAGAAAAATTGCAGAAGGAGAAACAAGTAATTTAGGCGATACCTCCACTTTACTCGACCCAGCTGTTGTAGAGGAAATAAAAAACGGAAAGTTATAATGGAAATTAAGCCAGAGGAAATTTCTATACATCATTATTCCTATGATCTTCCTCCTGAAAAAATTGCATTATCGCCATCAGCAGTAAGACATGATTCCAAATTATTAGTATATAAAGACAAAAATATTTCCGAAAGCAGCTATCTGCATCTGCCTGAATTTCTTCCGGCAAACAGCCTACTATTTTTTAATAATACCAGAGTAATAAAAGCAAGATTACTTTTTAAAAAAAAATCCGGAGCTTCCATTGAAATTTTTTGTCTGGAACCTTCCGTATTTGAAGGTTTTGAAAAAAATCTGGCACAACAAGGCACTGCTACCTGGAATTGTTTCGTTGGCGGCGTATCTAAATGGAAAAATGAAACGTTACTACTTCCATTTGAAAAAGGAATATTATCAGCAAACTTAAAAGGATGCGCAGGAGAAATGTTTATCGTTGCATTTACCTGGACACCCGAAGACCTTACATTTTCAGAGTTGATTTATTCAGCAGGCAAAATTCCACTACCACCCTATATTAAAAGAGAATCGGTTGATTCAGACAACGAGCGCTATCAAACGATGTATGCAGAACACGAAGGATCGGTAGCAGCACCTACGGCCGGTTTACATTTTACACAGGAGTTAATCACATCACTGGAGAAAAAAAATATTCAGCTTAAATATCTTACGCTACATGTTGGTGCCGGTACATTTAAACCCGTAAAGTCGGATACCATGAAAGGTCATGAGATGCATGCTGAATGGATGGATATCTCAAAAGATATTATTGAAACATTAATTAACAACGATAGTCCTGTTATTGCAACCGGTACAACAAGCCTTCGTTCTTTAGAATCTTTATATTGGTTAGGCGTTAAAGTTTCTATCAATGAGGAATTAAAAGTGTTGGAATTAAATCAATGGGAATTGTATAATGAACTTCCACAACATCTTTCAAAAAAAGAAGCTTTGCAATTTTTGCTACAATGGATGTACATTCAGAAAATTGACCGCATCGTTACGAAAACACAATTATTAATTGTACCCGGCTATAATTTTAAGATTGTTGATATCCTTATAACAAATTTTCATCAGCCACAATCCACATTGTTATTATTAGTTGCCGCCGCTGTAGGAAATGATTGGAAGAAGTTGTATGATTATGCCTTGCAACATTCTTTCCGGTTTTTAAGTTATGGCGATGGATCTGTATTGTATATAAACTGAATATAAAGGACAGTTAGCGGTTTTGCATAAAATAAAACAAAGCATAAACTTTAAAACATTAATTGCATTCGAAAAGTTAACACATCATCTTTTAAATCGGACTGCAATCCAGGCAGAGCAGTATGTTCATTCCAGATTCTGTCATACCAGATTGTTGTTTTCAAATTAGAATTAAGATAATAACAATATCCTGCACCTAAGGTTGAAAATTTAATATCTGCTTTTGTAAATCCTAAAGAAGGATTAAGTTCATTTTTCTTTACGTTAGTATCAGGATCATACCAGTCGTATTTTATTATAAATTGATGATGTTCATTGAAAATATTTTGGAGGAAATATATATACATTCCGTTAAAATTTCTGATAAAATAACCTTCAGTACCGGAAAGTTTTTGCCCCGGTGTTTCTGAACTATTTATAGTTCCAGTTTGTTTTCCTGTTATATATTCTAAACGTAATTCCGAAAATCCTTTTGTAAATTTTCTTTTTATTTGTAGATCTGCACCGTAATAATTTCTCGGTGCATACTTTCCTTTATTAGAAGCCGAAGAATCAATTCGATATTTCAAATCAGCTGGGCTTACGGTAAAAACATAAGGTGTGTTTTGTATCATACTACCTTTGAAAAGAGAAATGCCTGAACTGAATGTAATTCTTTTTGAAAGTTGTTGGGACTTTAAAGAAATTCTACTTATAAAATCTTTATGGCTGTCAATATCTGAAGTGGCGGCAAGGCCAGGACCGTTAAAAAACCCTGCATCAAGTTTAATCTTTTTCAGAAAATTATTCCTGCGGCTGTCAAGGCTAATCATTGCCCCAAGGTCTCTTTCGGTACGCATTAATATCTGGCTCATCCTTCCCCTTTCAGGCGATTCTCTTTCTGATGAAGATAAATTTACCTCATACCCAAAAGGCCGGGGAAACATTCCGAACGTAAAGGCAAACAGAGAAAATTTATTTTCCATGACTTTTGCGAAAACATCTCTAATAAAAACGCCTCTTTCAGTTCCATCTACCTGGAAAACAAATTGCACTTCAGGTACTCCTATTTTTGAAAAATGTAAATAATCGAATTTTATTCTTCCCCTTCTTATGCTAAAACGGTTGCTTACATCATCCGGAAAATTACCGCCTGCATAGGAAGTAATCCCGCTTTTTTCGGCTATTTGAAATTGAGTTTGAATATATCCGGTAATTTTTAATTGGCCTGTCTTTTTAGATAAGGATAAATTCGCGTTATGCATGGTATCGTTTGGAAAAACGATAATTTGAGCATTTAGCCTTACAGGATGGCACAACATTAGCATAACCCATATTGTAAGTTTTGTGCGGATTAATAATTTTAAATTATCCATATGTTATGAAATCATTACTAATTTTTAGATTGAAAGTATACTAAGGTATAAGTTTAAATTTGCTTTAAAAATCAATTTTTATATGGGTTTTAATTCTATTTTAAAAATATTCTTGCCTAAAGACAGGGTTTTTTATCAGTTGTTTGAAAGTGTGGCAGGTGAACTGGTGAAAATGGGCGAAAAAATAAAAGAGATAGTAAACGAACCTAGCTTTGAAGTTCGGGCAAAGCTCATCAAGGAAATGGAAGATATGGAACATGTGAATGATGAATTAACGCACCGTATTTTCACTGAGCTTGGCAAAAATTTCATCACTCCATTTGATCGTGAAGATATTCATTCTTTGGCTTCTGCATTGGATGATATAGCCGATTACATTTATGCTTCGGTAAAGAAAATTAACTTCTATCATGTAAATCCTAATGATATTGGATTTATAAAAATGGCAGATCTCATTGCCATTGGATGTGTGCAGGTTCATAAAGCAGTTACAGAGCTTCGCAATATGAAAAATATGCGGCACATCACCGATGCCTTGGTTGCTATTAATAGTATCGAAAATCAGGCCGATGATATTTTTGATATGAGTATCGAACGTTTATTTGCCACAGAACCGGATGCAAAAGAAGTGATTAAGAAAAGAGAAATTTACCAGGTAATGGAAATTGTGACTGATAAATGTGAGGATGCTGCTAACGTAATTGAAAGCATCATAATTAAATATGCATAACGGCATTTTAAATCCAGAGCGGAAAATTTCTTTATGTCTACATTACTTATTGTAATTATTTTTCTGGCATTGATTTTTGATTATATCAATGGCTTCCATGATGCCGCAAATTCTATTGCAACCGTTGTATCAACAAAAGTGCTTACACCTTTTCAGGCAGTAGTTTGGGCAGCGTTCTTCAATTTCGTTGCCTTTTTTATTTTTACAGATCATGCGGTGGCCAATACGATTGCAAAAACGGTGAAATCAGAATTTATTACTTTGCCCGTAATTCTCGCCGGTTTGTGTGCGGCCATCATCTGGAATTTGTTAACCTGGTGGTACGGAATTCCGTCTTCATCATCACATACTTTGATAGGAGGATTTGCTGGTGCCGCACTTGCACATGCATTCGATACAAAAGGTTTCATTGGAATATCACAGGTAATAGAAGATAAAAAAATCATTCAGATTGTCTTATTTATTTTACTGGCTCCATTAATAGGAATGGCCGTATCCATATTTATAACCATAGTTACTATCAACCGGCGATTCTGGCTCAAAACTGCCATTATAATTTTAGCAACGGCTGGAACATGGTGGTTGTTCAATGGTTTTCAAAAAACAAAGATCAAAGAGAACATAGCGAAATTTTATAAAGTAGATGCGTACAAAGCGGCAGCAAAAAAAGATCCGTCTCTACAGGCTCGTTATCTGCGGGCAAAAGAAAATGCAGCACAATCTTCCATCATCGCTAAGGAATATAGTTCAATAGGTGCAGATTCTGTTGCAACCATTATTGAGAATAAAGGTTTACTCAAAGAGATCAGGATGAGCAAACTGAAAGATGAAATGGGTAAGGCTATTAAACTGGATAGTTTGAAAGCGATGGCCTCAAAAGATCCCTTTGTAAAACTTTTGGCAGATAGCTTATCCAAAGCAGTGGATAAAACAACTCCTATCCTGGCTATGCAGGGTATTTTAAGTAACCGTATTATCGCCGATAGCATCAGATATTTATTAAATCTCGATCCGTTTCAGCATGTTGCACTGCAGAATAATCTAGAAAAATTCAACATTAAAAAAGATCTGAAGAAACAAATATTAAAAGCAGATAATTCTATTCTTCGTTATGGCCTTGCCGCTATATCATTATTATTTATACTCGTATATTTTTATGTAGATAAGATCAGAAAACCCAGTGCTGTGCGAACGGCCAAAATGTTTAAAAAATTACAATTGGTTTCTTCAGCAGTGTTCAGTATCGGACATGGAGGAAATGATGCACAGAAAGTTATGGGAATCATTATGGCGGCTTTGGTAGCCGAAGGCGCATTGATTGATATCAGTCATATGCCAACCTGGATTCCACTTGCCTGTTACAGTGCTATTGCATTAGGAACTATGAGCGGTGGCTGGAAAATTATTAAAACGATGGGTACAAAAATCACTAAAGTAACACCACTCGAAGGCGTTGCTGCAGAAACCTCCGGTGCTCTTACTTTATTTATGACGGAACAAATGGGCATTCCGGTTTCCACTACGCATACCATTACCGGTGCCATCATTGGTGTTGGTGCTACCAAAAGGCTTAGTGCTGTTCGCTGGGGAATAACCATTAACCTTATCTGGGCATGGATATTAACCATACCTGTGAGCGCCATTATTGCAACTATAATTTACTTTATCAGCAAAATATTTATTTAAAATATATACAACTCCCTTTAAGGAATTTGTTTTCTTTGTGTAATGAAAAAGATCCTAGTTACAGGTGGATGTGGTTATATTGGATCACATACTATAGTGGACCTTATTGAAAATGGTTATGAAGTAATATCTGTAGATAACAACAGCAGAAGTAATCCTAACATACTTACCGGCATTGAAAAAATTACCGGCAAAAAAATAAAAAATTACCTGGTAGATCTGTGTATTTTCGATGATACACATGCCATCTTCCAGGAAAATCCGGATATATATGGCATCATTCATTTTGCGGCTTACAAAGCGGTAGGCGAATCTGTAGAAAAACCTTTGATGTATTTCGAGAACAATAATAGTTCTCTCATCAATATTTTAAAATGTGCAGCGGAATTCAACATTCCGAGTTTTGTTTTCAGTTCTTCGTGTACAGTGTATGGCAATCCGGATAACATTCCTGTTACGGAAGAAACGCCATTTAAAAAAGCAGAATCCCCTTATGGTTATACTAAGCAAATGGGCGAACACATTGTTCAATTTTCCGTTGACAGCAGCGAAATGAAAGCTGTTCTACTTAGGTATTTTAATCCCGTAGGCGCACATCAATCCAATGAAATTGGTGAAATTCCTATTGGAAAACCGGCAAACCTTGTACCCGCCATAACACAAACTGCTATTGGAAAATTACCCACTATGCAGGTATATGGTAATGATTATCCTACAAGAGATGGAAGTTGCCTGAGAGATTATATTCATGTTTCAGATATAGCACATGCCCATACATTAGCATTGAATTACCTGGAACAAAATAAAAATGAAACGAACTGTGATGTTTTCAATCTGGGAAGCGGAAATGGTTTTACAGTACTGGAAGTAATTGATACATTTGAAAAAACCTGCAAGCAAAAATTAAATTATACTATCGGACCCAGACGTTCAGGGGATGTAATTGCCATTTTTGCAAATAATGATAAAGCGGCTCAAAAATTAAACTGGGTTTTAAAATATTCCTTATCTGATATGATGCAAACAGCGTGGAATTGGGAAATGAAACTAAAAAAAGATGAAAATATGTTTCACACACTGGCTGATCTCAACTAAATAAAAATTATGTTAGATACAATTACGGTTACCGGAAATAAAGATACCAGAAGTGGATTTGGGGATGGTATTTTAGAAGCAGCGAGAAAAAATGACCAGATTATTGCATTAACTGCAGACCTGGCAGGCTCTCTGAAACTGAATGGATTTATGAAAGAATTTCCCGAACGTTTTATACAAGTGGGCATTGCCGAAGCCAACATGATAGGAATTGCTGCGGGTTTAACAATAGGAGGAAAAATTCCATATACCACAACGTTTGCCAATTTTTCAACCGGGCGTGTGTATGACCAGATCAGGCAAAGCATTGCCTATAGCGGAAAGAATGTTAAAATTTGTGCTTCTCATGCCGGCCTCACATTGGGTGAAGATGGTGCAACCCATCAGATCCTGGAAGATATTGGATTAATGAAAATGTTACCGGGAATGACGGTGATTGTTCCGGCAGATTATAATCAAACGAAAGCCGCTACCAAAGCAATCGCTGATTTTGAAGGACCGGTTTACCTCCGTTTTGGAAGACCTGTGTGGCCAATTTTTACCAAAGAAGAAGATTTTGTAATCGGAAAAGCGCAACAATTATCGGAAGGTTCTGATGTTTCTATTTTTGCCTGTGGTCATCTGGTATGGATAGCTGTTGAAGCCGCACGTGCTTTAGCTGAAAAAGGCATTACGGTTGATCTGTATAATATACATACCATTAAACCGCTGGATGAAGAAGCCATCCTTACATCTATACGTAAAACCAAATGCGTAGTTACTGCAGAAGAGCACAATATTATAGGCGGATTAGGAGATGCTATCGCACAGGTTGCTTCCAGGAATTTCCCTGTTCCCATTGAATATGTGGGAACTAATGACACTTTTGGTGAGAGTGGAAAGCCCTCAGAATTATTAGTGAAATATGGTTTGGATGTGCCGCATATTATTGCAGCAGCAGAGAAATCCATCATCAGAAAATAATTAAGGGAATTATAAACTTATCTATATAAAACCAGTCTATCGATTGGTTTTTTTACTTTTACTCACTTATGGCGGAAATTTCAGATGATAAGGAATTGGTGAGCCTTTTCAAAATAGAGGCAACCAAAGAATCAGCTTATACAAGAATTATAAAAAAATACCAGGAAAAACTTTACTGGCATATTCGCCGTATGGTGGTAGAACATGAAGATGCCAATGATGTGTTGCAGAATATGTTCATCAAGGTTTGGCGCAATCTGGATAATTTTCGGGAAGACAGCCAGTTATATACTTGGTTATACCGTATCGCTACCAATGAATCCCTAACGTTTTTAGAACAAATGAAAAAGAGATCAACCACTTCTATGAGTAAAGAAGGATATGATCTTAGTGAAAAGTTACAGGCAGACAGGGATTTCGATTCAAAAAAAATAGAATGGAAACTTCAGATGGCCATACAGGAATTACCAGAAAAACAACGAGTGGTATTTAACCTTAGATATTATGACGAAATGCCTTACGAACAAATGAGCCGTGTATTGGAAACCAGTGAAGGTGCCTTAAAGGCCAGTTACCATCATGCAGTAAAAAAAGTAGAAGATTATATTCTTAATCGTTAAACGATTCATCGCTACAGGAGTCAATAGTGTGTAATGAAAAGAAATGACATCATACAAAAAGAATTAACAGAGATCAGCCCGGTAATTGCGGCCATTTCACCTGTTAATTTATTTACGGTTCCTGATGGATATTTCAATAGTTTTCCGGGAGAATGCCTGACTTTAATTCAACTTTCTCCTTCTTTTGGTCAAATATCTAATTCCCAACAAACCACTCCTGAAGGATATTTTGATAATCTGGCAAATGATATTCTTCTTAAAATAAAATATTCAGACTCAGAATTGCCCATATTTGGAAAATTGAATCATCCTTTCAAAGTTTCTTCCGAATATTTTGAAACTTTATCCTCCCATTTATTACAACGGGTACAGCCTGCTAAGGTGGTAAGTATGAAAAGAAACTTTTTCAGATATGCTGCAGCGGCTGTTATCACCGGCATTTTAGGATTGAGTTTATTTAATCTGGCAGATAATAAAGATACCTCCGAACCCGCAATCCTTTCATATGCCCAAACGACAATCGTAAAAGATGATGCAATTGACAAAGCATTGGAATCCATTAAGGATGAAGAAATAGTTGATTATCTATCTACACGCGGCCAGGATGTAAACACAGCATTAGTGGCTTCCACCATTGATGACAACAATTTACCTTCCGCTGAAGATTATCTGCTTGATGAAAATACATTGAATGAATTTTTGACAGAAAACAACATCCGCCATTTTAATTAGAAAACCATGAGATACATATATTTATTATCAGCATTTTTGTTATCATCTCTGCAATTATTTGCACAAGATGATGTACCTGAAAACAGGCAGGAAAAAATAAAAGCTTTGTACGTTGCTTATATCTCACAACAATTGAAATTAAATGAAGAGGAAGCGCAAAAATTCTGGCCTGTCCATACACAATTTGAAAATGAGATAAAAGATGTAAAAAAAGATGTTTCGGAACTGGATCGGCAACAAGCTGTTTTGAATATTAAAAAGAAATATCAGGATAAATTTATTAAAATTCTCGGACCGGCCCGTACGGATGACTTTTATCGAACTGATGCTGAATTTCGTAAAAAATTAGTGGAACGTTTAAAAAAAATGAGGGAAAATGGTAATCAGCGATTCCGAAAGAATTAAATTCAATATAGTTCTCAAAAAACCCATCAAAATTGATGGGTTTTTTTTATAGTACCCCATTTACATGTACAAATTAGAAAAAAAGATAAAATAAAAAAATAGTGTATATAAGTTTTCTTTATTTTTGGGGCAGGTGTTTTTCATAGGTTAGCAACGGCCAGCTCTTTCTAGGGCAGGCCTCTCTTTTGCAGAGCCTTTAAAAATTATGATATGGCACTTTTATATCATGAAAGAATAGGATGATCCAGTGCTCCTTTTCTCCTTTCTCAAGCCATTCCTGCCTCAATTGCATACTTCTTCGTCCGTCAAAATCATATTTGGCTATAATCTTTCTTTTCAACTGACCCAATTGTGGAGCTACATCACCGCCATAAAAAATAGTTTCTTTTTCTTCCTTTATCCAGTACACAGTATGAAAAGGACAATGTCCTCCAGAAACTTCATAAAATATTTCATCACTGATGCTTCCACTATCTCCACTGAAAGTTTGTAACTGTATGTTTTTTATAAGTATTTGAAAATCTTTTAAATCGTAAGAAGGCATCCCTTTTTCCATTGCAAAAGCCAATTCTTTTTCATGAACATAATAGGTTGCATTTGGAAAGGATAAAACATCCTGACCATTATTTGTCAGGGAAATACCACCAGCATGGTCTTTATGCAGATGTGATAATAAAACAATTGTGACGGCAGCTGGATCTATTCCGTTTTTTTTAAGATTCGCATGCAATTGCATCTCACCGTTGTAAACAAATCCTAAACCGGTATCTATAATAATAACATCAGATTTTGTTTGAATGGCAAAAGGTTGTATTTCAACCAGCAAGCTGCCTTTTGGTCTTTGATAAAGAATATCTTTTGAGTTATCAAATGGAACAAACTCTTTGGTATGGTCTATTGTAAAAGAACCTTCACTCAAAGGAAATATTTTCATTCGGCAAAGTTAACGAAGCACCATTTGCCGGTCAGAGTCCAGTTTGATCATAATAAAAATTAATATCGTAAAAGTGAGCAGTGATGAACCTCCATAACTCATCAGTGGCAAGGTAATGCCAATCACAGGAGCAAGCCCGATAGTCATTCCCACATTTACCAGTATATGAAAAAATAAAACACCCGCTACAGAGTAAGCGTACACCCTGCTGAAAGTACTCCTTTGTCTTTCCGCTATAAAAACAATTCTTAATAGCATACCAAGGTATAAGCCTAATAAAACCAGGCAACCCGCAAAACCGAAACTCTCTCCCAGCGAGGTAAAAATAAAATCGGTATGTTGTTCCGGTACAAAATCTCCTTGCGTTTGTGTACCTTTTAAAAATCCTTTACCTGTCAATCCTCCGGAACCAATCGCAATTTTTGATTGACGTACATTATAATTTTCTGTATCTGCTTTTTTTACCGGCTTGGCTATTTCTGTGGCATCCAGTTCAACTGTTGAAGCATCTACAAATGGATTATCACGTCCCACCATACTGAAAATTCTATCAGCCTGGTATTTTTGAAATACATGTTTAAAAAGAAAAGGAACGGCTATTCCCACGAAAATAGTTGCGATAGCCCAAATGCCAATTATGACTATGAGAATGGATTTATCGCGTCTGATCTTTCTTTGTAATCCAAAAAAAACCAATCCGGCTATAACAGACAATGCGATTATAAGCGTAGTGGTAGGAAACAACAATGTTATTACCAGCAGCATTCCCAAAGATGCGCCTGATATCAGGTAACCGGGAGGCAAGCCTTCGCGATACATCGGTAACAAAAATGAAAAATAAACCAATGCCAGTCCTGTTTCATTTTGCAGAATGGAAAAGATCACTGGAAGAAATGAAATGGTAGCCGCAATGAGCTGGACTTTATGTTTTCGAAGATCAATATCAGGATAAGACAAATACTTCGCCAATGCCAGTGCCGTAAAAATTTTACTGGTTTCCACAGGTTGAAGATTCATGAAACCTAATGGTATCCAGCTTTTGCTGCCATTAACCGTTTTACCTATTGCAAACGTTGCAATCATTAATAAAATACCAATAACATATAAAAGGTTAGGAGTTGCCGTAAATATTTTACTGTCTGTAAGTAATATAAAGATGGCTATGATTATACAAATGCCCAGATACAAAACCTGCTTGCTGTAATTTTTTTTGAATTCAAATAAGCTTTGAAAAAAACGGTCGTTAGGTTTATACTCTACTGAGAAAATAGAGACTAACCCGATCATTACAATAATCGCATATAACCAGATCATCACCCAGTCTACACCCTTTGTTATAATCGGATTGCGTTGCGCCATTTTAATAATCGGATCTAATTATTGAGTCTTTTTTCTTTTTTTCCTGTTGCATGATAGCTTCCATTCGGTTATCAGAAGAATCACGTGCCGGATTTTTTTTAGGTATCTCCTTTCTTAATTTATCCAGCGATTCATTCTCCACATCATTTTCAATACCTGTTGTATCTGTTGCTTCTTTTAAAATTCCTTTCGCTCTCAGATAGGCTGAGTCTTTTGCATGCATTAAAGAATCCTGTCTTCGTATAGCGATTTGCATACGCATAGGAATCAGATTCATTTTTGAAATCTCTTCTGCCTTATCTTGTCTTTTTTTACCTGCAATGGAATCATGCAAATATTTTTCAATCATCAGGCTGGCAATGGGCGCAGCAGAACTTGCTCCAAATCCTGCATTTTCGCAAATTACGGCAATAGCTATACGTGGATTATCCCGGGGAGCAAAGGCAGCAAAAAAGGCATGGTCTTTTTGTTTCACTCCCTGGTAGGCATTTTCAACTGTACCGGTTTTACCACAAACTATTACACCGGGAACCTGTGCATACTGACCGGTTCCACTTTCCATTACACCTTGCATACCATCATGTACGGCTTCAAATACGCTATCAGCAACATGAATAGCCGTATGTTGTTCCTTAAATTTTTCCAGTAATCCGAAATTATCTCCACCTTCGATGGAGTCCACCACATGTGGTATGCGATACCACCCTTTATTAGCCAGATATGCCATTTCATTAGCCACCTGCAAAGGTGTGGTCAGCACTTCCCCTTGACCGATACTGACAGAGCGGAACGTACAAAAATTCCAGTGGTTAATACCATACAACTTGTTATAAGTAGCAGACGTGGGAATTTTTCCATTTTTTTCAGAGGGAAGATCTACTCCTAATTTATGGCCAAGGCCAAATGCATTCATGTAACGTGCCCAATTATTTAAACTGCTGTCTGTTCTTCCATATTTAGGATTGTTGATCACTTTTTGCATTACGTTGGCGAAATACGTATTACAGGAATGCGTTATCGCTGCTTTTAAGGCAAACACACCAGGATCAAGGCAACGCATAGGCTTGCCGCAACCATAGAATGCACCTCTGCAAACGAAGGTAGTTGTAGGTGTAATCACACCTTCCTGCAAACCAACAAGTCCCTGTAATGTTTTGAATGTAGATCCAGGCGCATAGTATGCTCCAATTGTTCTGTTTAAAAAAGGAATTCGTGGATCCAGCAATAATTCCGTGTAATGTTTTTTTCTGTCGGCACCGGTTAAAGTACTTGGCTTATAAGTAGGGCTGCTTATCATAGCCAGAATGCCACCTGTTTTTGGATCCAGGGCTACAATCGCACCTACTTTATTCTGCATAAGCAATTCACCAAATTCCTGCAATTCAATATCAATAGAAGTAAACATATTGGAACCCGCCACTGCAGTGGTATCGAATGTTCCATTTTCTAATCTGCCGGTGATTCTGTTTTTATTATCGCGTTTATAATATTCAATTCCTCTTTGTCCCATCAACACTTTTTCATAAGAAATCTCCAAACCTGTTTTACCTGCATAATCTCCCGAAACATATCCTTCATGAGGATGTTTGCGTAAGAAAGAAGTATCTACTTCACCGAGGTAGCCAAGAATATTTCCTGCCGCATCATAAGGATAACTACGTACAGGCCTTTCCTGTAAAAAGTAACCAGGACTGAAGCGATATAAATTTTCGTTCAACTTAGCCATCTTTTCATCACTTAATAAGCCTTCAAAAACGGAAGGGCGATAACTTTTATTTTTAATGATCGCTGAAATGATGCGCTTTCTGAATTCTGAGGTGTCAATCCCTAAAATATTACATAACAATGCAGTATCTGTTCCTTTAATTTTTGACGGCGTTACCATCAGGTCATAAATTATGGTATTCTGCAGAATAGCT
>JBKJSZ010000092.1:0-4187 GCA_046593675.1 Ferruginibacter sp. | reverse complement strand
TTCCAGCAATACATGTCCGTTACTCAACAAACCAATCAATAATCTTTCAATCATGATTTGCTGGCAGGTGTTCCGGGCCTTGCAAAAACTTTATCTATAAAATCACTGGCTCAAACTATTCATGCCCAATTCAGCAGAATTCAGTTTACACCTGATTTATTACCGGCCGATGTGTTGGGAACCATGATTTATAATCAGGGGAAAAATGAATTTGTAGTTCGTAAAGGACCGATCTTTTCAAATTTTATTTTAGCGGATGAAATAAACCGTGCGCCTGCAAAAGTGCAAAGTGCATTATTGGAAGCTATGCAGGAAAGGCAGGTAACTATTGGTGATACTTCTTATAAATTACATGAACCTTTTTTAGTGTTGGCAACACAAAATCCTATCGAGCAGGAAGGAACGTATCCGTTACCGGAAGCACAAGTAGATCGTTTTATGTTGAAAGTGGTGGTGGGTTATCCGTCGAAAACGGAAGAGCAGATGATCATTCGTCAGAATACAAATGTTGTTAATTCTCCGGTCATAAATCCGGTTGCTTCCGCATCAGAAATTATAGCGGCAAAAGATCTTGTACGCCAGGTGTATGTAGACGAAAAAATTGAAAATTATATTTTAGATATCGTTTTTGCCACTCGTTATCCGGATAAATATAATTTACAAAAATTAAAACCATTGATTGAATTTGGAGGTTCTCCGAGGGCAAGTATCAACATTGCGTTGGCTGCAAAAGCCTATGCGTTCTTAAATAAACGCGGTTATGTTATTCCTGAAGATGTTAGAAATGTTACGATGGATATTTTACGCCACAGAATTGGATTAACTTATGAAGCTGAAGCAGAAAATGTAAATGTGGAAATGATCGTTCAGGAAATTTTAAAAACAGTTAACGTTCCTTAATAACTGTTCATGCTAACTACGCAGGAGATATTAAAAAAAGTAAGAGACCTGGAGATCAAAAGTAAAAAGATCACCACACATTTGTTTACGGGCGAATATCATTCTGCTTTCAAAGGAAAAGGAATGCATTTCAGGGAAGTGCGGGAATATACTGCGGGTGATGATGTACGGTTTATCGACTGGAATGTAAGTGCAAGATTTTCTCACACATTTACCAAAGTTTTTGAAGAAGAAAGAGAACTTACGCTGATGTTGATGATCGATATCAGCATGAGTAATTTTTTTGGGACAACTGTTTCACAAAAAAAAGATCTCATTGCAGAAATGGCCGCCGTCATTGCTTTTAGTGCCATTATAAATAATGATAAAGTAGGTGCGGTTTTCTTCAGTAACAAAGTTGAAAAATATATTCCTGCAAAAAAAGGCCGGCAACATGTTTTATATATTGTTAGAGAGTTGCTTGGTTTTGAATCACAACATTCGGGTACAGATATCAATGAAGCTATACGGTATTTTAATAATAATGTGAAACAAAAAAGTATCGCTTTTATTTTAAGTGATTTCATAGATACCAAATATGAAAATGATTTGAAAGTGATCGGTAAAAAACATGATGTGATTGGTTTAAAAGTATATGATAGAATGGATATGCAATTACCGGATGTTGGTTTGATTTCCATGGAAGATGCAGAAACCGGGAAAGCTATGTGGATCGATACATCAAACCCCGTTGTTCGGATGAATTACCAGGATCATTTTTTACAACAATCAGATGTTTGTAAACAAATTTTTAGAAAAGCAGGTGCAGATCTGCTGCATGTTAGAACAGACGATGATTATGTAAAAATTTTACAAAAGTTTTTCATCAACCGGAAATAATTGATTTGAAAATTTCTATTTTATATCGTTTATGGATCGGTTTAATGTGTTTGATCTTTCCACTTGCTGCTATGCCGCAACAGGTGCAGGTGTCATTAAACAGAAATCAGATTCTTATTGGTGAACAAATTGATCTTGGTTTAAAAGTGAGTTTGCCAAAAGGACAAAAAGCTGCTTTTAAATTTCCGGATAGTATTCCTCATTTTGAAATTTTAGAAAAGAAAGAAGTACGCATTGTAAAAGGAGAAAATGCAGTAGAGCAGGTGATTATTATAACCAGCTTTGATTCCGGCCAGTTTTATTTTCCTTCAATTCCTGTATTGATATCAGATGGCATCAACACGAAAAAGATTTTATCAGATTCGGTGTTGATCAATATAGGTTATGCAGCGGATAATCCACTCGAAGGATTGCGTGATATAAAACCTGTCAGGTACCTGGAAATAAAAGATTATTTCTGGTATTACTTTTTAGGGATAATGATTGTGTTATTTATATTACTCTTTCTTTTATACGATTATATTTCAAAGAGAAAGAAAAAACCTGTTGAACAATTTAAACATTCGGCTTTTGAAGAAGCCATGTTGTCATTATCTGAAGTAGAAAAATCATCTTTACATAATCAGCAGGATATCCGAAAATTTCATGCAGCACTGAGTGAGATATTTAAAAAATATTACGGAAGAAAAACTGCCGGCAATTTGTACAACAAATCCACTAGCGATATTTTGATAATGTTGCAGGAACATCATCCGCAACATACAACAGCAGCAGCATCGATACTTCGGGCAAATGATGCTGTAAGCTTTGCAAAATATTATCCGGCAGAAACGGAAAGCAGAAATGTGTGGTCGAATCTCCGGTCTTTAATTCAGCAAATAGAAAATCAAAAAGAAAATACACACTAGTGATATTTGATTATTTTAATGATATTGAATTCATTCAGCCTTACTTTTTTGTATTGCTGATCTTATTGCCGATACTCATCTGGTGGTATGTAAAAAATAATAATAAAGTCACCGGCTTAATTAAGGTTTCAGATATCAGTGCAAACGGACTTGATTCTTTCAAAAGTTCTTTCCGGCATATTTTATTTGTTCTGCGAATGCTTAGCCTTGTGGCTATTATTATAGCGCTTGCACGCCCGCAAACTAAATTCGAGCAACAACGTGCTGAAGGCGAAGGAATTGATATTATATTATGTATTGACGTCAGCGGCAGTATGACTGCTCGTGATTTTCAACCTAACAGGTTGGAAGCCGCCAAAAGAGTTGCCATAGATTTTGTAAATAAACGTCCGACAGACAGAATTGGCGTAGTGATATTTTCGGGAGAAAGTTTTACACTTTGTCCATTAACAACGGATCAATCCATTGTAATTGCAGCCATTGAAGGCATCAGAAATGGTTTATTAGAAGACGGAACGGCGATCGGTTCAGGATTAAGCACAAGTGTAGATCGTCTCCGTAATAGTAAATCAAAAAGTAAAATTGTGTTATTGCTTACTGACGGCGTCAACAACGGCGGACTTATTGATCCGATAACCGCCAAGGAAATTGCAAAATCATTTGGTGTGAAAGTGTATACGATAGGAGTTGGTTCTGACGGATATGCGCAACAACCCGTTAATACCAACATGGGCGTTGTAATGCAAAATGAAAAAGTGAATATTGATGAAAAGTTGATGACACAGATTGCAGTAGAGACAGGTGGAAAATATTTTCGTGCAAAGGATAATGTAGGTTTAAACAGCATTTACACTACTATTGATGCCATGGAAAAAGTAAAAGTGGAGATCATCCGTTCTACACGTGAAGAAGAAAAATTTTATCCGTTTGCTTTAGCGGCTTTGTTTATTTTATTCCTGGAAATTATTCTGCGTTATACTTTATTCCGAAAATTTCCGTGATCACTTAATTTGCAGTATGCAGGCATTGGTTTATAAATCTACAGGCAATTGGTATCAGGTAAAAAGTGAAGAAGGCGTTTCTATGAAAGTACGACTGAAGGGAAAATTTAAGATAGACGCTATCACATCTACTAATCCTATTGCTGTTGGAGATTGGGTTGATGTAGGCCAGGTGGAAGATGAGGAAAGTATAGTGATCAATGAAATTTATGAACGCAAAAATTATATCAACCGAACTTCGCCTCACAATAAAAATCAACACCACATTGTTGCCGCAAATCTTGATCAGTCATTATTGTTTGCTACTTTAAAAGATCCTAAAACATCCTCCGGATTTATAGATCGTTTTTTGGTGATATCAGAAGCTTATCATGTTCCGGCGATCATAGTTTTTAATAAATCTGATCTGTATACTGAAAAAGTAATGAACAAGTTCATGGAAATGAAAATGACGTATGAAGAGGCAGGCTACAAGGTCTTATTGGTGAGTTTACAAAAT
>JBKJSZ010000355.1:0-4737 GCA_046593675.1 Ferruginibacter sp. | reverse complement strand
ATTGGCGGCTAACTGAAGATTTAAAGTAGGGTTTATGTCTACATAAGAACTCACAATTCCATTTGTAGCTTTCTCCAATTGTTTATTCAACAAATTTGTAAGCCATCCGCTGATTATTCCACCGATCGTGTTTGTAGCAATGGTAATGGTATTTTCATACGAAATAAAGCTTCCCTGTGTAGATAAAAACTGATTGAACAACAACAGGCTGGCGATTTGTTTATTCAGCTCCGTTTTATCATTTTGAAAATCTGCCAGTCTACGCACCGCTATATAATCGTTTTTAATTACACTTCTTTCCTGCAGTTTAAATTCAAAATCTATATCGGGTTTTTGCAACAATCCGCTGAGTTTTGCAACTATTGTAATGTCTTCATTTTGTTTAAAATTTCCTGAACTCTGCAATTGACTGATATCAACATTCTTGGCAAGGTATTCTGCCTGTATATTAATGTTTGCGGCAAATGGATCACCAGTCCATCTAATATATCCACCTCTGCTGAGTGTAAAAGGTTTTTTTAAAAATGTTTGAAAATTAAAATCATAATATCCAGCAACGATTTCGTATTGCCCGCGGATGGATAATGGTTCGGTTGTACCAACCCTGATATTGATCGTTCCATTTCCTTGTCCGCGTATAATATCTTTCGTTGTCTCATCCAGGATCACATCAACTATACAGGCAGGATTTGCGGTGATGTTCAGGTTTACTAAAATGTTGGTGGCTTCTTCACTGATGACAGTATCCATTTCTTCACCAAACTGAATGAAGTCAATATAATCGATCGCATTACTTTCTTTTGTAGAACCGCTGGGTAAATAAATATGGCTGCTATCCAATTCACTTGGAGCCCCAACTATATCCATTTGCAGATTGGTTACCGGTCCGTTTATTTCCATAACCGCGTCGCCAATTACATTACCATAAAACTGTGCATTGTCTTTTCGGGTGGTGTTCAATAAAGCGAGTTTTGCAGTTTCAAAACGTAAATTATCAAAGCGTATTTTTTTGAAAAACTGGTGATACATTTTACCGGAAACAACGCCTTCATTTTGTAAAGTATCCCGCAACCTCATTCTGCCAAAATCAATTTCATCTTTTCGGAATATAATTTTCTGGTCGTTTAAAAGATATTTACATTTTGTGTAGGCAACGGTAACAGTTCCCGAATCTATTGTTGCATCCCCGGTTAAATAAGGATGTGCGGAAGTGCCGGAAAGAGATAGATTCGTTTGGGCAAATCCCTCCATATTGCTGAAAATAGTTTTCAAATAAGGCTGCAGAATACTCAGGTTCATTCTTTTGCTGATCAGATCTACCATCAGCTGATTGCCGGAAGTATCTTTTGTATTTACAAATCCTGAAATATGGAAACCATTTATACTGTCTATAAGATCCGCATTAAATTTTACAAGTCCCGTTTTTGTGTTGGCAGAAGCATCTACATTAATTTTGCCTAAATAACTTCCATCAACTATGGAACTGTCAGAAATACCTTTAAAATCAACGGTCATTTTTCCGAATGGATCTTTAAGAACCGCGGTTCCGGTAACAATACCTTTTATATCAGGATGAGTGATGATGAAAGGAAGAAAGTCACCAAGATTTACTTTTTTCAGAATGGCTACAATATTCGTTTCTTTAGTTTCCTCCGAAACAGCTGTGGAGATTTCTATTTGCTGATCTCCTTGTACAAATCTTATTTCATCGGCATGAACATAATTTTTTTGAATGATCAGTTCTCCGTTTTTTTCGAGTGTCCATTTTTTATCATTTAGAACAAAACTGGAAGGGAAGAAGCGGATCTTCACACCATCTTTTAAAGTTTGTATGGATGCGTTTAATTCTGCATCACTTACATAATCTCCCGCGCTGGTTTTTAAACTGATATCTGAAATATCATTATGTGCGGTAAGGTGTAATTGTGTAGCGGGAAAATGAAGGCTGTCAGAAACTTCAATATTTTCAACGGTAACATCCGCCGTTAAAGTGTCGCTGTTACCTAATCCTTTCACATTGATATTTGTAAACTTTTTTCCATCATAAAAAAATTCCGGCGAGGTAGCATTGAGAGATAAGGAATAACTGTTCATATCGAGTCTTCCATATAGATGCGAATCATTAAGGCCTTTAATTCTTTTATCAAACAACTGAACATATTCTTCGATCTGCCGTGTTTTAATATCAATAGTAAAATCCTGATTTTTTACTGCATAAGCAGGTTTAGGAATATAATTCGGATAATACCGGTTTAGGAAATATTTAAATGATTCCGGAAGATCGGCAATTGAAAACTTCCCGGTAATATTGGCATCTACCTGGTTGGATTGCAACGTCAGAGACTTTTCGCCGTTGAGTGTATCAGAAGATAGGTTCAGATAATCGAAAGATAATTCTGTGGTATCATGAATCAACAATGCATCATATACTTTAGCCGTTCCAATAAAATTATCAATTTTATTTCCGCTGAAGTTTAAAGCAAATAATCCGGATAAGGATAAGTTGGCTTTTGAAAATCCTAAAGGCTGCAGATTAATTTTCTGAATATCAGCAGCTGCGTTAATCGTCATTTCATGAATGCCAAAATTCACGGTTCCATCAATCGTTCTGATTTTTATATTCGGATCTTCAGATTGTAAATGACCAGTAAATAACCTGTTTTTAAAATTTCCACTCAAACTGATATCCTGGTACGTATATCCGTTTATATAAATCCTTTTTACATTTCCATCAAAGTCTGAATTAAGATCTTTTATATTAAATCCCTGGCCCGAAACTTTTCCATTCAATGCGATAATTCCAAACTGGTTGTTTTGTAAAAATGATCCCAGGTTGAATCCTGATGTAAAAATTTTACCTGTGTATTTTGGAATTCCGTTTTCCGGAAGTTTCATATTTACGTCCGCAACAACAGTTCCCAGGTTAGTGGTTAAGGTTCCATACGTAACAAAATCATCTACAAAACCTGTGAAGTTTCCTTTAAATCCTATAGTTCCTAAACGGGATAATGAGGGCTTTGTGATATTTTTTAAAGAAGGAGCAAGTAAAGTCAGATCACTATAAGTTGTACGTAGGCCGTTTGATTTTAAATCTATATAAGTGCTGTTAAGATCAGGCAAACCACGCATGGTAAGATCTCCATCCACATAAGAATTTCCGGTGGCTATCTTCATCGCTTTGATCGTGAAATGATCAACCTTCCCTTTTGCATTTCCTTCCATTTTAAAAATACGGTTCCACGATTGTAATGCAGGAGCAAATATGGCCAGGTCATCTGAATGCAATTCACTATCCTTGAAATGCGCTTCCATGGCAACGTTATGTATATAGGAAGCCATATCATGATTGAAAGATTCATAACGCATTGCATAATAATCCCGCAAATGGCTTTTGTTAGTGATCAGGTCAAGGTTTGCAAATTCCATCATTTCCGGAGTGAAACGGATGGAAGCTTTTAATTGCTGAATTTTTAACCCGCTTCGTTCGGTGGCTGATAAAACCACCTGCGCAGAAATAGTATCATGCCAGGCAAGAAAATTTTTAAAACTCCCGTTGATGTTTTGAAATAAAAGATGTTGTCCATCGAAATGATCCATATAAGGTGCACGTTCCGTTTGCTTTTCATTTTGAAAAATGCCATTTTTTATTTCGAGACTGGCAAGGCTTACTTTCCAGCCTGAGTTATTCCATTTGAATGCATTGATCACGGGTATTTTTTGTAATACTATTGCAGGTGTGTAATCGTTAGGGCGTTTACCTGCATAATCAGCCTGCATGAAAAGTGGAGTGTCTATATCCAAAGAACGGATATCTAAGATCTTATTTTTATAATCGATTTTATTTATAAACAGATCCAGTTTTCCAATGAAAGTGTTCATGTCTGTACCGATCCATCCATCATTCTGTTTCACTTTCACATTTAGCAAATGCAATTCGGTAAGATACAGATCTGCACCTTTCGTTTTTTTCTTATTCGGATCGGAAGGTGAATCAAAATAATCAATGATGAACTGGTAATTCCACACGGCACTGGTTCTATTCGCGTTCACATAAGCATCTTCCAGTGAAATATATTTCAGCTCAATTTTATCTTTTAGAAAAAACCAATCATTGAAATTTACTTTTGCAACACCGGCATATAATAAAGTATCTTTTTTCTGATCTTCTATCAATAAGCCTTTTAATTGGAGTTTATCAAAAAATTCGAAATCAACACCTTTTATACTTACGGTTGTATGTAAAGATTTAGATAAATTATTGGCCACTTTATGAGCGATCCAGGTTTGAACGGAGGAAAGGTGCAGCAATCCATACAGCAGCAAAATGAGCAGCAGTAAGACCAGTAATGTTCGTTGTAATATTTTAAAAAATCGACGCAGCTTTTAAAATTATGGGCAAAAATAACTAAACAGCTACGAAGCGCAAATTAAGGAGCCGCTAAAATATCTATTTATAAACAGTTTAACGAAGGAAGTATCCAAATGTGAGGCTGATGGTTCGGTTACGGATGTTGATCTGATCTGATTCCGCATTGTTATTGTGGTTTATAAAATTTACCTGGTAGCCGGTTTGCAAAATAAATTTATCCATGGTATATGATGCGCCCATGAACATTCCCATATCATAAAATCCATAATCTTTCTCCAGCGAAAAACTTATTGTAGAAGTGGAAGTCATGCCGTTTTCAGTTATTTTTTCTTTTCCGCTGAATGCAAAAGACGCTGTGGGTCCGGCAT
>JBKJSZ010000292.1:0-10494 GCA_046593675.1 Ferruginibacter sp. | reverse complement strand
CATTTATCTGATTATCAGCTGTACTCATTTTCCCTTTGTAAGAACTTATACCAGATTTTTTTGCATTGATCTGTTCTTCTGTTCTCTTAATCAATTCAGGATCTAAATACTCTGCTTTTATTTCTGATAATAACAGGATGGTATCTCCTTTGTTTACAAAATCGCCTTCCTTGACAAACCATTTTTCCACGCGTCCTCCAATGATGGTATTAATTTGTTGCGGTCTTTGTTCCTGTCTCAGTGTAGTTACATTTCCGTTTGCACGTATGTTTTGAGTCCAGGGAAGAAATAATATGATAACCAGTAACGAAATTAAAACCGTTAACCATAGTTTGATCCGGTTTTTAGTTCTGTGCCTGTAAATATGTTCGGTTGAAGTAAAAAAATGTTTCATCTTGTACTATAAATTAAATTTTTCTAAATCTATTACGTCATCGCATTGGTCAGTAAACTGGTTGTCATTTGTAGCTGTAATGACGGTTGTATCTGTTAAATCAAACAACATTTTTTGCATCATCCATTTCTGATCTTCTTCCAATCCCTGCCAGGGTTCTTCCAGTATCACCAAACCCGGTTTATGGGCAATAGATCTCAATAATAAAATCTTTTGGATTACATTTTTTGGCAAACGTTTTCCTGTAGAAATTAATTGTGTATCAAATCCTAAAGGTAAGGTTGCAAGAAAGGTATGCAGTCCGATTTTGTTACACAATGTTTGAATATATGTTGGATCTGCATGATCTGCACCTAAAGTAATATTTTCCCAGAGTGTGCCATTGAAAATATTTTCATAAGGAAGAAGAATTCCTATTCGCGAACGAAGTTCGATCTTTTCATAATTTCCAATAGGGATTTCATTGAGTAAAATGCCTCCTTCAAAATCACTGTAAATTCCTGAGAGCAGTTTTAACAGTGTGGATTTTCCTGATCCATCTTTTCCTTTTATAGCCACTTTATTTCCTGCGGGAATGGTAAGGTTTAAATTATGTAAAAGATTTTTTTCTTCGCCATAAGAAAAGGAAAGTGATTGTGTTTGAATACTTATTCCTTCTTTTTTCTTAATTTGAAATGTTCCCGATTCTTCAATACTCTTGTCAAGTAATGTTCCTATTTTTTCTACGGAAGTCAACACATCATATACACTATCTAAATTGATAATTATTTTTTCTATTGAATTAATCACTGTAATAATGATGATCTCTGCTGCAACGAACTGACCGATATTGATTTTCTGATCTAACAACAAAAAAATACCTACTATCAGCAACGATGCAGTAATGGTCACTTTAAATGCAATCAATGTTTTGAACTGGAACATTAAAACATTAAAATGATCAGTTCTGGCGTGTAAATATTTTATAGTTTTTTCGTTTGCTTTTTTGATGTGTAAACCATTGGAGGATGAAAATTTGAAATTGTTTACAAGCCTTGCCATTTCTTCAAACCATCCTGCCAACGCATATTTATGTGTGCTTTCTTCCAGACTGCTTTTTAAACCACCCGGTCCTGTTAAGTATAAAATGATTATTAAAAGTGTGAGAATAAAAATGCCAAATAAAATAAAAAATGGATGATATAATGTTAATAATATCAAACCAAACAAAATTTGTATCATGGCTATTGGCATATCCAATAAAATTTTAGATATACTTTTTTGCAATGAAACCGTATCAAAAAAACGATTCACGAGTTCTGGTAGATATATAGTATCAGTTTTCCTTAAATCTAATTTAGGAATGCGGTCAGAAAATGAATATGCATACTTTACAAATATCTTTTGCTGAATTTTTTCAATAATTTTCATTTGATTTAACTGCATTATTCCGGTAAATAAAACACCGGTTACAATTACAGATACCAATAATATAATAGAAGCAGACAGGGAACCTCCTAAAACAAAACCTATGATAGCTTGTATGCCTAATGGAATAGATAATTGTATCAAGCCGCTTAGAATCGCAAAAAAATAGATGGCTGTTATATCTGATTTTTCTTCACGTACGAGTTTCCATATCCTTTTAATAGGACTTAATTGTTGATCCATATTTTATGTTTGGGAATTAATATATAATAGTCGTCGGGTACTATTATATATTTGGCGGAGGAACGATATGTTCAATCAGCGGGGCTGTAACACCTGGAATTATTATTATTGAAAATAATGTCAATGGTGCTTCTGTGATGTGATTTACAAAAGGGAAATTATATATAAAGTCTTTGCCCTCTTTTTCATCTACCTTTTTATTCATCTTTTGCTCATCATTTTCCTGGACAATTTCTATCTGAAAAGGATTTTTTAAGAATGTTTCTGATGTATGTGAGAAAAGCACAGATAAGAGTAATATGGATATAATTTTTTTCAATAGTTTGCAAGTTGCACCGTTATCCTTTATTCATTTATGAAAAACAACTTTCAGGAATGAACTATAGCTATTAGTTATATCTTGCATATACAAATTTGATTATGCCCGGCACAGTTATTAAAAATTACAGGGAGATGCGAAATTATTCGCAAAAATATGTGTCATCCCAAATGAAAATTTCCCAAAATGCATACAGTAAGATCGAGAACAATCTCACGCAGCTTACAGTACATCACATTAAGGAATTATCCCGCATTCTTGATGTGCCTGTTATGGATTTATTAAACGATAATTTTGAAATTCATAAACCGTATGTTTTACAGGGAATTGTAAAAAAAAATGATCTTTTAATACATGTTGAGCGGTTACAGAAAATTTTACAAAATAAAATAAGTGCTAAACATGAAGGCTACATAGTGGCCATGTCATTAATAGTGGCGGCGGAAAATGCCGTAAGAGCCATTGATTAATAATAGTGGAGCCAATTTTCCAGCATTTGCTTTCCCAAAGGTGTTAATATACTTTCAGGATGAAATTGTACACCGCACACCTTTAAAAATTTATGTTCTGCTGCCATTATGTTTCCGAATTCATCTTCAGCAAGAATAGATAATTCAGATGGAAAATCTTCTTTGCATGCAGTCCAAGAATGATATCGGCCGGCTTTAAAAACATCTGGAATGTTTTTAAAAAGTTTAGCCTTCCGAATGATTCTACAATCCATAGACACACCATGATACACAGTTGGAAGATTGGTTATGGTACCGCCGAAATTTTCCACAATTGCCTGATGACCTAAACAAACGCCTAATATTGATTTTGTAGAAGCATACTTTTCTATTAGCTGCATTAACAATCCGGCTTCAGCAGGAAGCCCAGGTCCCGGTGAACAAATGATTTTGTCATATGCATTTACATCTTCTATACTGATCTCATCATTTTTTACTATTACAACATCTTTATTTAAAATATGCTCAACCATATGAACAAGGTTGTACGTAAATGAATCATAATTGTCGAAGACCAGTACTTTCATATTATTTTATATGCGCAATCTAAAATAAATACAGTTAAAGTATTAAGATTTATGAATGAGTAAGCAGATGTAAAATCTTCATTTACCAAAAGAAAAAGCCACTGATATACAGTGACTTTCCGGCAATTAAGCCTTCAGATTATTTTTGGACCTTCAGGTTATTTACTAACCGAAGGTGTCCATTTATCTGTAGATAACATGAATACCTCCTTTTTTTTGGTGACTTACCTGATAAAAATACTATGAGATTTTTGTAAGTATAATCGGGTAATAAAATTTTTCGTTTTTTAACAATTAAAGATTCTTCAGGAAAGGGAATGATTTATGTAATTATTTATAAAACAAAAACTTCAACCATGGAATCAAAAAAGAATATCGGAACAATTGTAATTGGTGCGGCCGCTGCATGGGCTTTGTACAGCTATTTAAAAATGCCAAAACAAGAGAGACAGGATTTGGTGGAAAGAATTAAAACCAAAGCCTCTCATTTATTGGAAGATGCAGACACAACCGTGGAAAAAGTACAACATTATGTAGCACAAATTCAGAATACACATCCCAATGAATGGTTTGATAAATTATATCTTCTTCGTAAAATGCTTCGCGAATTTTTTGGTCAAGAGGGCACTAAGCAATTGTCTTTACAACCATCTGCACCAACTAGGCAATAACTAACCAATCTGCTTTGCCAGAAAACTTTCTATGGCATTGCATGGTATTAAAAAGGGCTTATCTGTAATGGTAACATCCAGATTTTGTCCATTTACAACATAAGATCCGGTTATACTATTACCAAAGACGGAAACATCAAAATTTCCGGAAGTGGTATCACCGGTAAAATTTCCTCCCTGGCTTTCTACTGCAGATTTTGCCTTATTCATAATATTCATAGGCTCTCCAACAAATGGAATTGAAAAATTGCAAGACATTTTTTTAATTTAGTTGTATAAAAAAAAGCAACATTCTATGTGAATGTTGCTTTTGCAAATTAATTAAAGATTAGTTTCCAACGCGGCCATCTTTTCTATCTTTCGAACGACCGATAATATATCCTCCACCTGCTCCAATTACACCACCAATGATGGCACCTTTACCAGATTTTGTAATCACAGCACCGGTTGCCGCACCTGCTACACCACCTATTACTGCACCTTTAGCAGCTTTACTCCATCCTTGTTTTTTAGTACTTGAAGTAGTTGTGCCTGTGCCGGAAGAACTGCTGGAGTTATTGTTTGATGCAGTACCTGTATGAGAATGAGTTGAACCGCTGCTCCTGGTTGAGGTTGTTCTTCTGGGAGATGGTGCCACAGCTACAGGTTGAACTACCGCTGTATCAGCATTTACCCGGTTAAGGCCTGTTGTATCAGTAATATATAACATATCACGTCTGCTATCCTCTTCTTTTCTATTGCAGGATAATAATACTCCCACAAATAAAATCAAAATAATATTTTTCATAATGCACATTTTCAATCTATTAGGAGAAAATTGTGCCACTTTTTGATAATTGTTTATGAATTGTGATGCGGAGGTCGAATAATTACTACAAAAAGTTAAACAAATCATTACAATTTTGTTGAAAAATCGATTTTATTTTTAATGTACAATACCTCTGATTACAAAGGTCAGCCGTTCGACCTTAAAGCACCTGCCAATACCCAATGAAAAGTCTTGTATACACAAGGCTTTTTTTTATAGATATACTCCAATCACAAGGCAAATAATACAAATGATCATAAGAATGATCAGCAGAGGATAAATAAAACGCCACCAGGCTTTAAGGCTTACGCCAACTAAAGCAAGAGAAGGAAGTATTAAACCGGTAGGTGTAAGAAATCCCATAATTCCCATTCCGAATAAATAGGCATTAACTATTTCTCTTCCCGGCACATGAACCAAAGTTGCCAGCGAACCAATTATAGGCATCGTTAAAACTGCCATCCCGGATGAAGAGGAGATAAACAGCGTTAAAAAGATATACAAGAATAAAAGTGCTATAATAAAAATAGCAGGAGGTAATCCCGAAGATGCCTTTGCGGCATAATATAAAATGGAATCACTGATTTTTCCGTCATTTAAAATGATGGTAACACCTCTTGCAATACCAACGATCAGGGCAACATTAAATAATTCCTGGGCACCGGTTACAAACGTAGGAATGAAAACCCTTTCCTTCATTTTGCTGATTATAGCCATCAATAGAGCAGCTACAATAAAAATGGTTGTCATTTCCAATAACCACCAGTCCCAAAAAATTACGCCCGTAATCATGATCAGAAATGAAAGGACAAATGTTATGATGAGCAATTGATCTCTGCCACTTACTTTTTCATATACATTATTGGCAACAGAAGAAAAAGGGGATTTAATATTTCCATCAATTTTATATACTATTGATTTAGTAGGATCAGCCTTAATCTTCATGGCATAACGTACTATGTAAATAATGGTGGAAGCAGTGGTGAGAATGAACATAATAATGCGCTCTATCATGCCATCCGTCCATTTTATGCCTGCTGCATTAGAGGCGATGATGGTGGAAAACGGATTGGAAAAGGAGGACAAAGTTCCTAATTGTGTTCCCGCAAATATTACAGCTACCGGAACGAGAAGATCATAACCGGCTGCCAGAAATAACGGTACGAGCACCGCATAAAATACCAATGCTTCTTCAGCCATTCCATAAGAAGATCCTGCGAAGGAAAATAAAAATGTAAGCAGGATGATCAGCCAGGCTTCCTTGCCTTTCATTCTGTAACTTAACGCTGTTAAACCTTTGATCATGGCTCCGGTGCTGTTAAACACATGCATAAAACCTCCAATGATCATAATAAAAAACACTATTTCAATAGAGTCATACACACCTTTAATAGGCGCTTGAATTATCTGTAAAAAACTTTGAGGTTTCTGAACAGATTTTTTATAAGTGCCTGGAACAGATATTGGTTTTTTTATATCACCATTACTGAATTTTTCTGCAGGAATTCTTATTCCTAAACTATCCAATACAGGCTGTGAAAAACGCAGTGTTGTATCTTTTGTTTCGGTGTGGTATAAGAATGTTCCATCTTCCTGATAAGCAATCGTATCATATTTTCCGGCAGGTATCAACCAGGTAGCAATTGCTGCAATTACAATAACAAACATAAGAATGGTGAGCGGAGATGGAAGCTGACGTTTCATTTTTGCTGGCAATTAGGTTTAACTAAAGCTAATATAATTATCTTTCCTGAAGCAATATGAAAACAGCGAGTATAAAGGAAATAAAAACTGAACTGGAACATCTTAGCCCGAAAGATTTATTAGGCGTAAGCCTGCGTCTGGCTAAATTTAAAAAAGAAAATAAAGAATTACTGACGTATCTATTATTTGAAGCCTCAGACGAGCAACAATACATAAAAAATATACAGGAGTTGCTGCATGTTCTATTCACAGAAGTGAATGTAAAAAATCTTTATTTCACCAGGAAGAATCTCCGCAAAATTGTTCGTACAGCAAATCGTTATTTAAAATATACTGACGAAACTACAACTGCTATTGAAATATTAATGTATGTATGTAAGGAGATCCGAGATCTGGATATTGATATCACTAAAAGTACAGTGATCAATAATCTGTATGCATCACTTGTAAAAAAAATTAATAAATTAATTTCCGAATTACATGAAGATCTGCAATATGATTATCTGAAAGCAGCGAAAAAATTATAATGAAGGTTTAAATTTACCTTTAAACGTTTTACGGAAATGCACATAGTCAGGTATGTTTACATTTCTTACATAGCCGTTATCCGGATGATGATATATATATTCCTGATGATAATTTTCCGCTGGATAAAAAATGCTTATGGAACTAATTTGAGTAGCGATATTTTTTGTATAAAACTTTTGCGCTTTTAATTTAGCAATGGTATTCTCAATGATCTTTTTTTCATTTTCATTCGAATAAAAAGCAACACTTCTGTATTGAGTTCCTACATCATTTCCCTGCCTGTTAACCTGCGTTGGATCGTGGCTGGCAAAAAATGCATTCAACAGAGTTTGATAAGAGATTTTTGAAGGATCGTAAAATACTTTTACTGTTTCTGCATGTCCGGTGCTGCCAGTTGTTACCTCGTCATAATCTGGGTTCGCAACGGTTCCACCTGCATATCCGGAAACCGCATCTCGCACACCATATAAACTTTGAAATACAATTTCAGTATGCCAGAAACAGCCTTCAGCAAAATATGCTACCGCTTCCCCTTTAACAGGTTTTGTATCGCCTTGCGGGATGATAAGTTTAGAGTTGTTTTGTGCACAGGAAGTAAAAGTAATTCCAAATAGGAGAGCAGACAGGTATAATTTAAGTTTCATAACACAAATAACGTAAATGATATTGAGTTGGTTTAACTATGATTGTTAAATAAAATCCATTGCTTTACCGGATGAATCATCCTATTCCACTAAATTAGCAAATATGAAATGGTTATTCTTTTGCTTGTTATTTTTTTGCTTTCATTTTTCATTTTCCCAAGGCAAACCCGCTAAATTTTCAGAAGAATTAAAGGCTGAGATGCGAAATAAAATTCAGGATGCTGCCCGGCATGCCTGGAAAGGATACAAACAGTATGCTTTCGGTAAAGATGATCTGAAACCTTTGTCAAGCAGTTATAAAAACTGGTATCAGAATTCTATATTAATGACACCGGTTGATGCCTTTGATACTTTTATTTTATTGGGTTTGAAAGCCGAAGCAGCTGAAGCCAAAAAATTAATTCTGGATTCACTTTCATTTGAACATACCGGCGAAATACAGGTATTTGAAGTTACTATTCGCATACTTGGAGGTTTGATCGCTGCGTATGAACTGGATGGTGATAAAAAATTTCTATCTCTGGCAAAAACACTCGCTGATAAAATGATGCCCGCTTTTTCTTCACCTACGGGAATGCCTTATCGTTTTATACATCTTCATACAGGAAATGTAAGAGATGCGATAAATAATCCGGCGGAAATCGGGTCGTTGATTTTAGAGTTTGGACAATTATCCAGACATACGGGGGATAAAAAATATTTTAATAAAGCAAAGAAAGCCATCATGGCTGTTTATAAAAGAAGAAGTAAAATTGGATTGGTAGGTCAACAGATCAATATCATTACAGGCAAATGGCAAAATACAATTTCACACATGGATGGTGGAATAGATTCTTATTATGAATATTTATATAAAGGATGGAAATTATTTGGCGACAATGACTGTAAAAAAGCTTTCGAAAAACATAATGCTGCTATAAAAAAATATTTGATTCATATCAGGGAAAATGGCTGGTTTTTGCAACAGGTGAATATGCACACCGGTAGAATTTTGTCCACAAAATATGGAGCATTAGCGGCTTTTTATGCTGGTTTGTGTGCCTATGCAGGAGATATTGAAACGGCAAAAAATATACAGCAGGCGAATTTTTATATGTGGACACGTTTTAATATAGAACCTGAATCGTTTGATTTTATAGCTGATAAAATAATTTCTTCTGAATATATTTTACGTCCCGAAAATATTGAATCCAGTTTTTATTTATTTCGTTCAACAGGGCAATTTGAATATTTGTGGATGGCAAAATTAATGACCGAAAATATCATAGAAAAATGTAAAACTGATATTGGTTTCGCCTCTTTGAAAAATGTGAGCACTTTTGAAAAATCAGATCAGATGGAAAGCTTTTTCTTAGCGGAAACATTAAAATATGCATACTTGTGCTTCAGCGATTCAACAGAAGATATAAACAAAATAGTTTTTAATACAGAGGCACATCCATTCAATATTAAATTAAAATGACCACAAAGGATTTTCAAAAAATACATTTCATTGGAGTGGCGGGAACAGGCATGAGTGCCATTGCACAATATCTGGCAGGAACCGGGAAAAAAGTTAGTGGAAGCGATCGCTATTTTGTTGAGGGAAAATTGAATGATATCAGAGACAAACTGTTTGCCTGTGGTATTAATTGTTTTGCTCAGGACGGAAGCGGCATCAACGCTGATGTTGATCTTGTGGTGGTATCCACTGCTATAGAAGATTCCGTACCCGAAGTACAGAAAGCGCGCGCTTTAAATATTCCTGTAGTTAAAAGAAGTACGTTATTAAGCATTATTGCAGAAGAAAGAAAAACTATAGCTATTGGAGGAACATCCGGAAAAAGTACCACCAGTGCCATGTTATTTGATATCATGGAAAAGGCAGGCTTCTCACCGGGAATAATCAGTGGTGCAGGATTGGTAAGTTTGATTAAACAAGGAAAGATCGGCAATGCCGCTGTGGGTAATGGCGAATGGCTCATTATTGAAGCGGATGAAAGTGATGGGTCTATTGTTCAATATAATCCCCAAATAAGTGTTGTATTAAATATCGACAAAGACCACCAGGAAATAGAAGAGCTGATATCAATTTTCAATACTTTCAAAACTAACACTAAAGAACTTTTTTTAGTAAATCAGGATAATGCATATACGAAAGAATTATCATCGGGTTTATCGCATGATTTTTCTTCACAATCAGGTTCGGGTGCAGGATATATTGCGGAAGATTATGTACAAAATGGTCTGCAGATTTCATTTACAATAAATGGAACCAGCTTTAATATGCAAACGATCGGTAAACATAATATGGAAAATGCTACGGCGGCAGTAGCGGTTGCAAACCAGATTGGAATTAGTTTGAAGAATAGTGCGGATGCTTTAAAAAATTATGAAGGAATTTACAGAAGGCATCAATTGCTAAAGAAAAAAGATGGAGTTTACCTGATAGATGATTATGCACACAATCCAGTGAAATGCGCTTCTTCAATAAAAGCCTGCCAGGCCATTGCTCCCAAAGTAATTGCCTGGTTTCAGCCACATGGTTATGGACCAACGCGATTTTTGAAAAATGATTTTATTGCAGAAATTTCATCAGCACTCAGGGAGGAAGATGAAATCTGGATGAGTGAAATATTTTATGCGGGTGGAACGGCAGAAAAAAATATATCTTCAAAAGAACTAACTGATGCCATCACAGCAAATCATAAAAAAGCTTTTTTTATGATTTGCTGTGATGGCATCAGTTAGTTCTTTTGAA
>JBKJSZ010000233.1:0-3507 GCA_046593675.1 Ferruginibacter sp. | reverse complement strand
ATTTCCTTCTTTAAAACGGGAATTCGCCATTGCCTGTTTATTTATTCCATCCTGTGTGTTTTGGGGTTCCGGTTTAATGAAAGATTCGTTTACCCTATCTGCTGTTGGTTGGTTTACGTATGCTTTTTATCATTTTTTTATAAAAAAACAACGAAAACTATCTTATGGGCTATATTTACTTATTTCGGCATTTATCATTTTAGCCATAAAACCTTATATCTTTTTTGCCCTACTTCCTGGATCCATTTTATGGTTGAGTAATAATGTAGTCAAAAAAATTAACCATGGATTTGTGAGAATGATTGCTACTCCTATTATTCTTAGCTTAGGTGGCATTACTGGATATGTAGCTTTAGATCAAATGGGAGAGAATTTAGGACAATATAAAATAGATAATGTATTGGATAAAGCAGTAGTTACACAACAAGACATGAAAGCAGAATACTATCATGGTAATTCATTTGATATTGGTGATTTTGATGCCAGCATTAGTGGAGTTTTATCTAAAGCACCTGTGGCAATTTTTGCAGGAATTTTTAGGCCTGGATTATGGGACGTAAAAAATGTGGTCATGTTAATTTCCTCTTTTGAAAACACCTATTTATTAATCTTAACTGTATTTCTCTTAATTAAACTTAAATTTTTTGGATTTTTTGTACTGATTCGAAAAAATCCGATGCTCTTATTTTGTATGTTATTCTCTATATTCTTTGCTTTTTCAGTAGGATTAACGGTGGCCAACTTTGGCTCTTTGGTTAGATTAAGATTACCTGAACTCCCTTTTTTCGTAGCTGGTATCTTTATGTTAAAACATTTGTATGAAAAACAAAGTGGCACCAAGGTGAAATTTTAATATCAAAAATATTACATCCACTTTTCATACCACATTTGAAACATCAATAAATACCAAACTTTAAGTGCATATTCTTTCTTACCTGAATAAAACTCAGTTTTCAATTTTTGCACTATATCTGTTTCAAAGATTCCCTGCTTTAGTATTTTTTCATCGCTTAAATAATAAAACACTTTATCTCTTAAATCACTCATCAACCAATTTTCTATTGGAATAGCAAAGCCCATTTTAGGCCTATTCATTAATCGTTTGGGAATATATTGATGAACTATTTCTTTTATAATATGTTTTTTACTGCCTTTAAAATATTTATAACTATCGGGCAACTGAGCCGCCCATTCAATAATACGATGGTCTAAAAAAGGCTCTCTACCTTCTAAACTAACACTCATAGCTGCTCTATCAACTTTTTGTAAAATATCATCCACTAAATAGGTTTGATAGTCAATAGCCATCATATAAGCTAATGGCGAATAAAATGATTTGTTTAGATCATCATTCAAATAAGCAGTTTCAAGAGTTAAAATTTTTTCTTTGAATAATTTATTAATTTCAATTTCGTCAAACTGTCTGCTCAAATTTAACATCATGTTTTTCGGAGAAGGGTCTTTCAATAAACCTTTCAATTTTTCATACCGATTATGAAAATTATATTTATTTTTTAAAACAGGTATTTTATCAGCAGGAACAAGGTTCATTAATTGAGCTATTCCTTTTCTTGAAAAACCGGGTAATTGATTCAAGCGTTTACCATATTTCATTAAATAATCATAACGATTATAACCTGCAAAAATTTCATCGCCAGCATCGGCACTTAAAGCAACCGTTACTTGTTGTCTTGCCATTTTACAAACCAAAGTTGTTGGAATAGCGCTACTATCGGCAAAAGGTTCGTCGTAATAAAAAGGTAAATCATCAATTAAATTTAAGGCGTCTTTTTGAGTGCATTCATATTCATAATGCTCGGTTCCCAAATGCTTTGCTACATCTTTAGCATATGGCGCTTCGTTTAATCCAATATCAGGAACTGCGATAGTAAATGTTTTTAATTTTTCACTTCTGTCTTTTTGCAACAACGCTGTTACACACGCACTATCATATCCTCCACTTAAAAAAACTCCCACCGGCACATCAGATACCATACGATAATCAAAGGCAGATTTTAATATTTTTTCTGTTTCTATTTTTGCCTCTTCAAAAGAGATGTCTAATTTGGGTTTATTGTAGGCATCATAAACATCCCAGTATTTATGAAGTGTGAAGCTTGATTTAAGAAGTGAGAAGTTAAGATAGTGTCCTGGCTTTAATTTATAACAGTTATTAAAAATACAATACGGTGTTGGTACATTTCCAAATTGCATAAAAGCAGCAACGGCATCTATATTAATTTCTTTTTTAAATTGAGGGTGCTTATAAAATGCCTTTAATTCTGATCCAAATAAAAATAAGCCTTCATGCCAATAATAATAAAAAGGTTTTACCCCTGCTCTATCCCGTACACAAATAATTTCTTCTTTTTTTGTATCGTAGATAACAAAAGCAAACATACCGATGAATTTTTCGATACATGAACTTCCCCATTGAGCAAAAGCATGTAACATCACTTCTGTATCTGAATGCCCGATAAATTGATGATCCAAAGACAACAATTCTGTTTTGATCTCTTGATAATTATAGATCTCACCATTAAACGTGATCCACAAATGCTCATATTTCATGGGCTGCTTACCTGTTTCACTTAGATCTATAATTGATAAACGGCGGTGGCCTAAACCAACCTGATATGTATTTGTTTGAAAAAATTCGTAGCTACTTCCATCCGGCCCACGATGATACATAGTATCTGTCATTTCTTGGAGCATAATAGATGAAGAGGTTCGATTAAAATTTATAAAACCTGCAATACCACACATCTGTTTTGATATTTAAGAAATATTTTCAACAATTTCACTATTTACAATTTGCGGTTCCAGATTTTCATGTGTTTTAGAAACCTCCATGTTTTTAAACAATACTACAAAAAATAATACAAATAAAATCAAAGGGATCAGGTAAGTTAATGCTAAAGTTATTTGATGAAATAACAACATGTTTGTAGCTGGAATTTGATTTTCTTTTCCATATTCTGCTTTTTCCATGATTCTATCAAACATTTTTCGGTCCAACCGGCCATCATAAGCTAAAAACAAAGAATCTTTATTATCCATATAATATACCATACTTTTATGATGGTTTGCCACTTTTTCCCATTTTGGCTCTACTGTTACATCATGCAAATGCCAGGCACCATTATACCTGACTTCACTCAAAAAATGGCCCGGGCCTTCCTTAAATCCCAAACCTATCGTTCTAAAATGAATGTTCTTTCTCCTTAAAACTTCTAAAAAAACAATAGTTTGCTGACTGCACAACCCTTCTCCATGTTTTAAAATATCTTCCGGCTTTACAATAGCAGATAAATGTGACCAAAACAACTTACCGGCTATTGCTGCTATCCAGTTATCATTTATGGTATAATGTGAAAGACCGTGGTAAAATCTTTTTTTAATAAAATCACTGGAAATTTTTACATATAAAGCGGTATCTAAAACTTTTGAAGTTGAACTTTTATTGTATGTGCTGTCAATATAATCTACAACTTGCTTTACAGAGTT
>JBKJSZ010000400.1:0-2743 GCA_046593675.1 Ferruginibacter sp. | reverse complement strand
ACAGAACTTCGGTTTGCCTTAAAACTAACTATATCAAAAGTTGCAAAAGGGTTTATGGTAAGATTGCCGGCAATACCTGTTACATCCTGCGACATAGTTTTGATGGAAGATCCTGATCCTGTATTGTTCGTGAGCACAAGATTTCCATAAGTAGTTACGGGAACAAAGGTCAGCGGCGCTATAAATTGAGTTACACCATTACCACTGTTATATTCAACGGTACTTGTTGGAGAAAGAAGATAAATAGCAAATCCCGCAGGAAAATTATTACCGGTTACGGCAACGCCACCCGGGCTTGCGCCACCAATTGCTACCGAAGCATTTCCTGATAATTTAAGCGTTGCATTATTGTTTAAACGCAACACACCTCCTACACTATTACGATTCCACTGGCTCGTGCCCACATTAAAAACAGAGGTTCCGTTTATAGTAAGGTCACCTTTAATATTATCCGGAGTAATGGTTCCTGTAACCTGGTTAAATGTTGGGTTATTGGCATTACCAATAATTACATTATTAAAGCTCGCATAAAAAACAGTATTATTCCAGGTGATGGTTTGTGTTCCAACTGCATCAAAAACAGCCGTACCCGGAGGTGTGGTTCCAATGAAAGCGGTGAGTCCCATGGTTACATTACCCCTGAACGTAAATTTAGTGGTAGAAGTTCCTATTAAACCTGAACCGACAGAAGTACTTGGATTTCCTGAACTGCTGGAAGTTCCCAAAACTACATTTCCTATCAGATCAATATTTCCTGATGTTGAACTTCCTAAGCTGAATGTATTATTGGTACCGCCTGATGCATCAATATTGGTGGTGGTAAGAACAGTGAGATTTTTATCGAGTACATCAATGATACATGAACGAGCCTGTCCGTTTCCGGTTACAGATGCGGTAATGGAATTTACAGTTGCACTGGCAGATAAAGAAATCGTTCCACCGGCCGTCATATTTATTATTACATTATTACATGCAGTGGGAACACCAGCGGGAGTCCAGTTAGCAGCAGTATTAAAATCACCGCCGGCACCAGGGTTGGCCCATGTTTTAGTAGTTATTGATGTGCAGGCCAGCGTGGCAGAACATCCCATCAGATATATCGTTCTGTAAAGTGGCCCACCCAAACAACTGGTATTATTATAGGAATACACCCAGTAACAATATTGGGTTAGAGGTTCCAATGCAGTTGATGTAAAAGTGGTACTGTTAGAGAATGATTCAATATATCCGCCCAGTGCTGTGGTGCCAACGGTATAAGTTGTTCCGTTAACAGGTGTTGTTGGCGGGGTAATGGATGAAGTTCTAATGACTAGATATCCGGATGGTGCAGGACTTGCAGCAGTAAATGATCCTGCAATGGATCCGGTTGACGGCGTCAGATTTAAACCGGTAGGCGTAGCCGTAGGAGTTGTACATGGAACCCCGAAGTTAACACAGGTGGTAAAAGTTCCTGTAGACCCGTTCCATCCATAAATTCTGTAATAATACGTTCCGGCAGGCAGTATTCCGGCATTTAAAGTTTCCGTACCATCACTTAAAGAGGCATCCACACAAGATATAAATGAAGCTGCACTACATGCAGAATATAAACCTAAGACCGGATCAAAACCATTTGTGCCTGTAACACTGATGGAATAATAAGATGTACCATTGGCTGTAAATGAATACCACACATCATTGGCAAAAGATGAATTGAATCCTCCGCAGGTAGTTGGCAAAAATTGCTGATTACTGTTAACAGATGTACCGGAGGTGGCTATGCATGTTGCACCTGGTGTGATTGAAAAGGCGGATGCACAATTATTATTGACGGGTAAAGGACCTGTTGTCCAGTTAAACACAGTTCCGCTAGCCGGAAAAACTGTAGAACTCAATAAAAGACGATCGGTATTGGCAGTGGCAGCAATAGTTGATGCCCAATCTGTGGTCGTTTTTCTGGCGTTAAAATCTGCTGCTGTAGCACCTCTTAATCCAGATTGTACATCAAATGAAATAGCGGAGGTGATGCATTTGCCATATTTCACCTGAACTTTTCCATTTTCATTAATGATGATCTGAAAATTGAAATTATCACCTGTAACACCTAACCTCGTTAATTGCGTAAATTGTATAACCAGCGTTTGGTTGGGCGTAGCACCGGTTATAAATCCAAAAATGCTGGAGCTGGGCGTTACAGAAATTGATGTTCCGGTAAGTAAAGCCGCCTGTGATAAAGTAATTGTTCCTGCAATTGTATTAAAGCCCAATACAACGGTTCCGTCTGTAATGTAGGTTGTAGCCGTAAGTCTTGTACCTACCTGAATATTGGAAAAGGCTGCAGCAGGAACATTTGAAAGGACGGATGAACCTACAGTTAAATTACAATTAAAAGATGTAAAAGATTGAGAAGCAAGATTTCCATTAAAACCTGCAATTCCATTATTGTTTGAAGTTCCATTTAAATAAAGTCCATTATTTGTTCCAGTTACATAAGATCCACCCGCTCCTAAACCAGACATGGTAAAACCATTATTGGTTCCTAAAGCGATCCAACCATTTGCAGAAACCCCTATTCTGGCATTACCAGCTGCATAGGAAGTTCCATTATAAACAAATGTAAATGGATTTGTATACAACGCCGATTCATCATCAAATGTAATGGGAAATATGGAAGATGGTGTACCGGCAGAAGTTCCGGGTGAATAATTTTCGAGTGACTGGTAAAAATTATAGGTGGTGGCTACCTGCGCTTGTAAATTTGTTA
>JBKJSZ010000371.1:0-8067 GCA_046593675.1 Ferruginibacter sp. | reverse complement strand
AGCTTATAAACAAAAGCAAAACAAATGCTAGCGTAATTCCATTGATGTAAATAATTTCAAAAACTCATCAAATAACGTTCAACCGTTTGTAAATATAATTTGTTGGGAGCACTGCTTTCTTCAAAAAACGTCATTGCAATTCAATATCTATCTCTACATCGTTTAATGTTTCGATAATATATTTTTCATATTTCAATGCATCGGCAACAAAGCTTTTTAAATCACTATTCATATAAATCCGATCACATGAGATTTCTTTTTCAAAATATATGATTGCTTGAAAATGAAAATCATCTCCGTAATGATGTAGAGGTTCTTCGGTGTGATTTGACTTAGCCTCTATCATTAAATAATTTAAATCAAACCAAACTGCCCATGTTCTCCAGTAAATCCCAACTTGTTTGTGAATCCCAATTTGTATGTCTGCATCATAAATATCAAGACATACATTCCAGCATTTAAAAGTTTCAGGCTGGTTAATGGTCTCAATTAAATTAATGATTGTATCAGCGTTCTGTTTGTTTGCAGCAGTTGAAAATTTTAACCCAGCAATAAATTGTACAAATTCTTTTAATTCCTGCAGTTTATTATAGGTATCAATATCGGTTATCCAAAAATCAGACTTAAATAATATTTAACTGCTAAGCTTTATTATTTGTATCATAGATTGAGTAAAGCTGATTTTCAAACGGATGTTGATTTACTAAGACGAAGAACATTTATGGCTTTATGTACGTTTCTATATAAAATTCCTTCTATCCTACTTGTAAAAAACTATATTGACAAACTGCATTCGTCCTCCTGAAATTATCAGACTTAAAGAAATTAAAAAGTTCCAGAATCAACATCTTTAATAAACTTTATAACACCACTCATAAAAGTTTGTTGATCATCCCACATAGACAAATGGCTACCCTTAGCGCAATATAGATATCTTCCTTTCTTCACAAGTTTACTTTGTTCTTCCATGGCATCCGGGTCCATGGTATCATATTTGGCGCCAACCATTAAAGTAGGTACTGTAATTTCTTTCAGGCGATTTTTTATATCCCAGTTTGCGAGCCGTCCACTGATGCCAAACTCACTCGGTCCCTGCATCAATGTATAGATTTCTCCGTTTGTATGTTTCAAGGCACGGTTAAAGCCGTCAGGCCATTCTTTCAAACGGCATAGATGTTCATGATAAAAATTGGGTATGAGTAATTCCATATAACGGGGATTTTTAAAATCCTTTTTGGCTTCTATGATTTTTAATTCGGCAAGCACTTCCGGCTTCATTTGTTTAGAAAGTACTTCATCTGCATATTTTCCATAATCAATGGCGCTGGCTACCATGTTGGCCACCAGCAAACCTTTTAATTGAGATTGGTATTTAAGAGCATATTCCATAGCAAGAATGCCGCCCCATGAATTACCAAGTACATAAAAATTGGAACTATCTGCACCAATCGCCTGGCGAACCTGTTCTACTTCTTCCACGAAACGTTCCGTTGTCCAGAGACTGCTGTCTTTAGGTTGGTCGCTGTAATAAGAACCCAACTGATCATATTCATAAAATTCAAAACCCTCACGTTGGAAAAATGTTTCAAAACATTCCATATACTCATGTGTCATGGCAGGGCCACCATGCAATAACAATATTTTTATTTTAGGGTTTTTACCAAAACGTTTGGTCCATACTTTAAATTCACCCACAGGCGTTTTAATGGGAATAATCTTTACACCTGCTGATTCCATTGAATCTCCATAGTTGAAATACTCAGCAACAGAAATACCAGTGGAAGTGGACTTTTGATTACAGGAAACAAACCAAATTGCTAAAATGAAAATGAATGTTCGCATTAATTTTTATTTTTTAATTTTTAGTCAACCTATTTTAGCACGTGACATCAATTTGAGTTACACATTACGTTTGGTGTTGCCGCAGGAACACACACGGCGGCAAGGCCATTTGAACTGCATGTCGATATTATTCAACAGGCAAGACAATATAAAAAGTAGTACCCTTGCCAACTTCACTTTTTACAGTGATAAATCCATGATGGTTATCAACGATTTTTTTACATAAAGCAAGGCCAATGCCTGTGCCTGCATAAGCTTCACGGGTGTGCAGTCGTTGGAAGATGGTAAAAATCTTATCGGCATATGCTTCTTCAAATCCAATTCCATTATCTTTAAAACAAAGTTCAATATACTTGGATCCCGTATGTAAGTCGTCCGATTTTTTTATTTCTGCTGCCGACAATTTTTTGTAACAAATATCTATAACGGGTTTGCCATTATTAAATTTAATAGCATTACTTATCAGGTTGTAAAACAATTGCTGTATTTGCTGTGGAACTGCATTTATCGTAGGTAGATTTGCAATATTTATATTCGCCTTGTTCTCTTCAATCAATAGTTCCATGTCTTGTATTACATGGTCAAGTATTTCTTTTAAATCCGTTTCTGCAAATGAATGATGTACTTTAATCAGCCTGGAATAATTCAAAACATCTTTGATGAGTGTGGTCATTCTTTCTGCAGAATTTTCAATTTTAGAAAAATATTTTTCCGCTTCTTCCTTGTCATTAATATTACGTTTTGCAAGTCCTGAAAAAGTTCTAATCTTACGCAAAGGTTCCTGCAAGTCGTGACTGGCTATATAAGCGAATTGCTCCAGGTCGTGATTAGATTTATGTAATTCAAAAACCTTTTCCTCCAAATTCTTCTGATATTTTAATAATTGTTTTTGTGCTTCCTGCAGTTCTTTGTTATTTTTCAGCGTTTCCTCTACCAGTTTTTGAGAATTAATATCAACGAAAAAACCAGTCCAGCTTATTAACAGGTTGTCTTCATTTTTTACGGGCGTTAAAGAAATTATATGCCACAGGAAATCATCTTTGTCTTTTACTTTAAGTTTTCCCTGCGCATTAAAAACAGTTTGGGATTTTAAACTTTTTTCCCAGTCTTCCCTTATTTTTTTGTTGTTGGAAGTATCCAGGAAAGTTAGCCAGGAAAGTTTATCAGGTTGTAATTCTCCAATTTTAAAAAAATCGAGCAACCATTTATTTCCATAATTAACAAAGCCAATGGCATTTGTAGTAAATATCATGAGTGGCAACGTGCGGGTAAGATCACGATACTTGTTTTCACTGTTGCGAAGTTTATCGGATAGCTCCAGCAACATGATATTCTTTTTCCTTACTTCCTCATAAGGAGAGATAGCGATTTCAGCTTTAAAATATTTTTGAATAGACTCCAGCTTTCCTTCATTAAGCAACACACTAAACCCAATGGGTTGCATAAACATAACTTCTGTAAACTGCCCTGCTTTAACAACACTCATGTGGTCGGATAATCTCCTTGCATATTTTAATGCTTCCGGGTATTCTTTTTCAAAATTTACTTTAGATGTAATTATCGCCCTTACTTCCTTTTTATTTGACTTGTTGATGTCTATTTTTAATTCAAGAAAAGGTTTGTCTTTTTTGTCTTTGATCACATACCTGGATATCTCTGAAACTGCCGTAGCAAAAGAAGTTTGTAAAAGAACTGACATTCCGCAGAGCTCTGCAAGCTTCATGCTTTTTTTATAAGCCAGCATAAGGTCCATCTCATTCTCAAGATTTACTTTTACGATATCCATTAAATTACTTTTACGATTAAAACCGTCATGTCATCTGTTCGTCGGGCATGGTCCTTATATAAAGCGGCCGCAATAATCATTGGATCGTATTTTAATATGGATGGATACTTAGCTAAGTCCCACCTGGTTTTAATGCCATCAGAGCAGAAAATAAGCAATTGAAATTTCTCCATATCCCAAACAGCATTTTCAAGCCTTGGAGGAATATTAACGCCAATGATACCATTATTGGAAATGTAATTTTTAAATTCCAATCCCTTTTGCAAACGAGTAAGAACATTTCCGATGCCACATATTTCCCATTTTTTGTTTTGAAGATGTATAACTGCCACCGTTCCTACAATACCACGGGTTTTTTTTATAACAGCATTTATTTCTCTTACAAGTTCCACCGGGTCACAACTCATTGAATTATTGAAAACGTCCACCGCTTTGTCCACCGCATCCTTTGCATGTGGTCCATGCCCAAGGCCATCTGCTGCCAGTATCATCACCTTATCGTCCAGATAGCGAATGGCAGCACCATCTCCACAAACCATCTGCCCGGGTAATGCTACATTGATACAACTAAAAATTATTTTTTTTCTATCATCAGAAATTTGCTGTTTTTCATTATTTATAAATTTAGAATAAATAATGGTGCCCCACTTTGGCTGAGAATACACCTGAGAATGGTTACTCAGCCTTGCAATAGACCCAAGGCCTTGCCCCAGTGTGTTTTTGGTTGACACGCCATCTCGTGAGGAGTAAGTAACATCTTTCATACCAGGCCCGTTATCAATACAAAGCAATTCAAATACTCCCGGGTTGCTCATCCTGTAAAGTATTTCGCCCGTAGCAGCATACTTGATGAGGTTTGAAAGCATTTCAGAAACTACGATATCAATTTCACCCGTTCTCGTTTCAGAGAAAACAGTTTTTACCACATTATGAATTTCCCTCTTTATAAAAGCCAATTGGCTACGTTCATCTACCAGGTGGCTTGTAAATAATAATTTATCCATTCTTCCATTTTACTACTGTAACTTTTGTTCCTTTGCCAACTTCTGACCAGATTTCAAACTCACTCATCAAACGTTTGGTACCCGGCAATCCCAGGCCCATACTACGCCCGGTAGTAAAACCATCCATCATCGCTTTTTTAATATCAGGTATACCCGGACCCTTGTCCTCGAAAATAAGCCTGACACCGCGGTCACGGGAGGTACTTAAAATTTCAATTTTTGCTGTACCACCATTGCCATATTTCAACATATTTCTTACGAGTTCACTGGCTCCGGTTATTAATTTGGTTTGATTTACGAGTCCCATACCAATCTTAACAGCGGCTTCTTTAACCCTATTGCGAAAAGGAACAACATCTTGTTCCCTCATGATGATCATCTGGTCTTTACTCAGAACTATTGCTGTTGTTATCATCTTCTTTATATTCTTCTGCATCACCTGCCTGCAGCAACAGTTTTGATTTTAATAATGCCATTCCTTTTTCTACATTTAATGCGGCGTATACACCTTTCAGTGGAAGTCCCAATTCAACCAACGTTATGGCTACCGCTGGTTGCATGCCTACAACAACTGTTTCTGCATCCATAATTTTCGACATTGTTGCGATGTTTCCCAGTATACGCCCCATAAATGAATCGATAATGCTAACTGACGAAACATCAATTAGTACGCCCGAAGCATTGTGTTTCTTAACCATGTTAACCAGGTCGGACTCAAGATTTTCCGCCAACTGGTCATATAGGTCTACCTGGATGGTAACCAAAAGAAATTGGCCCATTCTAAGAATAGGAATTTTGTCCATAATCTGATTAAACGTTAGTTTTTACTTTATTTTTTTTGTTCACTTCCATGTTCAACATGGCAAAGGATGTTTTAAGAGCGCTGGCCAATGTTGCTTTGGTAATTATGTTTGATAAGTCTATCCCGAGGTGCACAACAGTTTGCGCAATTTCAGGACGAATACCACTAATGATACACTCAGCTCCCATTAGTCTGGTAGCACTAACTGTTTTGATTAAGTGTTGCGCAACCAACGAGTCAACTGCAGGAACACCTGATATATCTAAAATAGCTATCGTACTTTCAGTATCCACAATTGCCTGTAGCAAATTTTCCATTACCACCTGTGTACGGGAACTGTCAAGCGTACCAATAATAGGCAATGCAAGAATACCATCCCAAACTGTTATAACCGGTGTAGATATTTCTGTGATCTCATCAGTCTGTCTTAAAATAACATCTTCCCGACCTCTAATAAAGGTTTCAAATGTTATGGTAGCGAAATTATCCATCAGGCGGCTGATGGCTATTGTCTGTTTATAAAGTACTTCCAGGTTGGTGATTTCTTCACTCAGGGTTAGCAACAGTGCATCCTTCAATCCATAAATATATGCGCCTGTTTCCCTGGGAGAAAAACCTTGTTTGGCCCGGGAAAGTGAAATGGAAGATAATATATCAACAACATCTTCAAAATCACCAGACTGCCCGTTATTAATATTGTCGTCTGTTAAACTGTTGATGAAAGCAGCCAATAATTCTTCTGACTGGGCACGAACTTCTTCATTACTGATGAGGTCTTCTCTTAATGTATCATCAGTTACCTGTGCCTTGATCCATTTTTCTAAAATGGCATTTTTTTTCTTTTGAAAAATTTTTACTGCTTCATTTTTCATGATCATTATTTATTTGAAATTGATGAATAAAAAACTTATTTAGATCAGTTGTCAATTGCTTTAAGTCTGTTGGTTTGGTCATAAAATGTATGGCACCTAATGCTTTAGTTTCAATAATATCATGTTCCTCACTTGAGGTGCTAAAGATCACTACCGGTATAGCCGCTGTTTTAGGATTGTTCTTTAATTGCATTAAGCAATTACGTCCATTAATAGCTGGCATATTAAGATCAAGAAATATAAAATGCGGAAGGCAATTGTAATTTTCAAGTATTGAATAGGCCATTGTTGCTCCACCAGCCATGTCGCAATGTATATCCATATCAATTTCTGATAGTGCCAGCTTAAAAAACTCCCTGTCATCCTCGTCGTCATCGATAAGTAAAATCACAAAAGATTTATGAGGTGACATATACAAAAAAGGTTAAAGAGTAAAAGCGAAAATACTTTTTTTCTTATATTAAATTACAATATTAAATATTTTCTATAAGGACTATAAGTTTCTTCAATGATTGCCCAGTGGGTGTCCATGGTCTCTCCTACTAAAAATCATTTTTTTTACCTATTGAATATCTCTTCCTGATCTGATTCAAAATCTTTTTTCTGTAATTAAAATTTTCTTTATAAATATTTTGATGTTCACAGATTTAATTTTTTTGTTAGGGATGAATATCAGAATGCTGTTATTAAAAAGTTCAAAGATGAATTTTACCTGGAGTAGTCTCCGTTAATGCAGAGGTTATTTTTTTGTTTTAACACAAAGGTTACGCATGAAATCAAATTTCACTTAATATACTAATCACTTTAACCTCACAATAATCTTTGGTTCTTTTAATTTTTTTTTATGTATATCACAGGTAAAACTCAGGGAACTTTTGTTAAAATAAAATGTGCAAATAGTAATTTAAGTTAAACACAAAGTCCACAAAGTTTACCCATAAAACTTTGTGGACTTTGCGAACAACTAGTGCATAACCCTTTGCGATTAATAAATTAGTGGAGCTGCAGGGAATCGAACCCTGGTCCAAACATATCCGTCATAAGCCTTCTACATGTTTATTTATGCATTAATTGTCGGGATAAAAGCAGGAGCATAACAAACCAACCTTTTCCTTAGAAGAATAGTCTTAAGCAACCGTCACATCATTCAGTTGCAGCATCCCGGATTTGTTTTGAGTCGGCGGAGGAACGGGCACCAGGCAAGCCCATTCAATCGGCCCTAATGACTACTTAATCAATGATTAGGCAGCCATGGCATACGAAGTATTGCCATTTGAAGTTTTCGTATTCATATTTAAGTGCTAATTACGCAACGCACTACATGCTTATACTTACAAAGAACTATGCTGTCAAAACCGGTCAGCCCCGTATATTGATGTGTTGAATTTTAAGTGATAATTTTTATATGAAAATACAAGTTGATATTACTAAACACTGCTTCAAACACAATTTAATTCTTCTATAAAACCAACCACTTAACACTTAGCAATCAACACAATTGCCATCTCCAATAAAAACTCGTCCAATTCAACACTTAATTTATAATTTAAAACATTATTTGTCTTTTCCCCAGCCAAACCAATCATTGCCGTTGGCATATAACATCAACCCTAACAATAAAATCATACCAACAATTTGTGCGTATTCCAGAAATTTATCGCTGGGTTTTCTTCCCGTGATCATTTCAATTAAAGTGAATAATACATGTCCTCCATCTAATGCCGGAATGCGTAATAAATTCATAAACGCCAATACGATGGA
>JBKJSZ010000020.1:0-5917 GCA_046593675.1 Ferruginibacter sp. | reverse complement strand
TAATCAGGTTGTGAAATCAGTAAATTATCAATATCAACACCAAGTTTCTGAGCATAGTTGCTGTCAAATGCATGTTCCGCATCAATAAAAGCACACATGCCGCCTTTTTTTTGTGCTTCTGCAATAACATGTATCGCTAAAGTTGTTTTACCTGAAGATTCCGGTCCATAAATTTCAACAACACGACCTTTAGGCAAACCGCCAATACCTAAAGCAACGTCTAAACCTATCGACCCTGTTGAAATTACTTCCTGTTCAATAATTCCTCTGTCGCTCATCATCATAACCGACCCTTTTCCAAAATCTTTATCAATTTTGTCCATGGTTAGTTTTAAGGCCTTTAATTTTTCTGCGTTGCTCATTTTAATTAGTTTAAGTGATGTATCTGGTTCATAAAATTATATGCTGCCCCAAAAGTAAATATTTTATTTTATCAACACTAATTTATTTAGTAATTATTTTCTAAATATTTTAGCCAACTTTCAGTACCTCCTGCAAAGACCGGATATTTTCCGTTCATAAACTATAACTCATAAAGGTGCAATTGTGGTTATACGTTTTCCAGTTCATACAGCGGATCAATATGTGTGCCTGCCTGCATTTCAAAAACTGGTTTAAGAATACCATCTGCCAATCCATATACCCAACCATGAATATCAGGGCGTTTATGTTGTTTCCATGCTTTTTGAATGATGGAAGTTTTGGCAAGATTAAGTACCTGTTCTTTTACATTAAGTTCTGTTAAACAGTTTACTCTCTCTTCATCTGTTTTGTATGAATCCACTTCATCACGATGTAAACGATAGGTATCTTTTATGTTGTTCAGCCAGTGATTAATAATTCCGAAATGTGTTTGAGACATTGCCGCTTTCACACCGCCACATCCATAATGGCCGCAAACGATGATGTGTTTTACTTCCAGCACTTCCACAGCATATTGCAATACGCTCAGGAAATTAATATCTGTATTTACAACCAGATTGGCAATGTTGCGATGTACAAAAATTTCTCCGGGTTCTGTACCGGTAATTTTATCTGCCGGTACGCGGCTATCACTGCAGCCAATCCATAAAAACTGGGGATTTTGCTGAGATGCCAGGCGATTGAAATACTCAGGATCTGCCCTTTTTCTTTCTGCTGCCCATGCTTTGTTTTCAAGTAAAAGTTTTTCGTACACCAACATAATTTTAATTTTTTAATGTGCCATATCATCCCGCACCTGTAATGTTTGATCGGCAGGTTGAAAGATTTCTGAAAATGATGAATTGTAAACGGATTGTTTGATCTCTACCTTAATATTTTTCAGATGTGCATGTTTCATAAAATCATTAAGGGTATCTAAAATGTCGCGGTCTATAAATTCTGCTCTTGAAATGTCAACAATAAGAGATGAATCAGCCGGAATTTTTTCCAGGGAATATTTCAGTTTCGGCTTTGAAAAGAAAGATACATCTTTCCTTAACCGCAATAAATAATTGTTCTTGTTGTTCACCATAAAAATAGCTGATCTGAAATTGCTTCGGAGGATATAGAAAATGCCGGTTGCAATTCCTATCAATACTCCTGTAAGAAGATCGGTTATAACTATAGCTGCAATAGTAACCACAAAAGGAATAAACTGATCCCATCCTTTTTTATAATAATCTTTAAAAACTGAAATTTTAGTGAGTTTATAGCCGGTGAATATCAGAATAGCAGCAAGGGCCGCTTTTGGAATCAGATTTAATATCTGAGGAAAAAATCCAACAAATAATAAAATCATCATGCCATGAAAAATGGTGCTACGTTTTGTTTTTGCTCCCGCATCCATATTGGCACTGCTTCTTACAATAACGCTTGTTACCGGTAAACCACCCAACATCCCACTTACTATATTTCCGGTTCCCTGCGCCATTAGTTCCCGGTTGGCCGGTGTAACTCTTCTTAACGGATCGAGTTTGTCAACGGCCTCTATACCCAGTAAGGTTTCCAGTGAGGCTACTATGGCTAAGGTCAATGCCGTTATCCATACATCAGAATTTGATATGAAATTCCAATCCGGGAAACGGAAGAAAGAAAAGAAACGTGACAAAGATCCTGCTACCGGAATATTTACGAGGTGTTCTGATTTTAATCCGTCGCTGTTGAGGGAAACGGCTAACATATTTATACCAATGCCTGATAATACCACTATTAATGGTCCGCTTAAATAAGTAGAAAATGTTTGTTTTTTTATCCATTTGTTTTCATACAAAACGAGGATGGCGATTCCGGTTAATCCTATAAAAATGGCGACAGGTGTTATGTAATTAAATGCATTTAATACTGCTGAAAATGTATTTTCTCCGGATGACTGAACAAAATTTTCATCTCCTTCAAAATCTGCATCATATCCTATGAGATGTGGAAACTGTTTTAATATCAGGATGATCCCGATCGCGGCAAGCATTCCTTTGATCACACAGTTTGGAATATATTCTCCAATAATTCCTAATTTTAAAACGCCCATCAGCAACTGTAAAAAACCGGCTATAACTACCGCTAAAAAGAAAGCTTCCACAGCAGGTAATTTAGCCACCGCCGCAAATACAATAACCGTCAATCCGGCGGCAGGACCCGTTACACTTAACTGGCTTCCGCTTAAAGCACCAACTACAATTCCTCCGACAATACCCGCAATAATTCCGGAGAACTCATCCAATCCACTTGCCACCGCAATACCTAAACATAAAGGTATAGCCACCAATACAACCACTACCGATGATCTGATATCATCAGGCAGATACTTCACATATTTTTTCATAATTCATCTAACGATTAAATAATAATGATGGGTACAGTTTTAATAACCGTATAAAAACCCATTTCTGCATTTACATTTATATCGTTGACTTAGGAGGAGGAGAAATCAATTCAAAATGAATGACCGGTAATTGTTCTGCTGCGTAAATTATATATTCTGTAGAGACCAGATCATAGTAAACGGGTGGAATACATGTATGGTGATGTAAAAATTCTTCCTGAATTACAGTTGAAGTGGAGGATGGAGATTTTTCTTCTAAAGGGGTTTGTTCTTCTTTTTGCTGATAAGAAACATGGAAATCAGAAGGCGGATATGTGAAAAAATTTATGGAGGTTAATAACATCAGGCAACTGCATAAAAATGCTACTGAGAAAATTTTTAAAACAGTTTTACTTATATTCCTGGGCATGATGGACTAAGAATGCAAAAATAAAGCCTTTTTAAATTTTGCCGAATATAATTCTTACATATTTAACCCTCCGCAGGCACTTATAGTTTGGCCGGTAACATAGGTTGATAAACCAGAAGCCAGGAATAAAGCTACATTGGCGATATCTTCTCCAGTAGCAAATTTTCCTAAAGGAATACCTGCTTTATATTTATCGGAAGCTTCTCCATCTTTTAAATAGCTGGTCATATCAGTTTCTACAAAACCCGGCGCTATGGCGTTACAACGGATATTTCTGCTGCCTAATTCTTTCGCCACACTTTTAGTAAATCCGATGATGCCCGCTTTACTGGCTGCATAACTACTTTGACCAGCGTTACCCATTTCTCCTATAACGGAACTCATATTGATGATACTGCCTTGTTTTGCTTTCATCATAGGGCGAATAACCTGTTTGGTCATATTAAAAACACTTTTCAGGTTTACCTGCATAACTTCATCCCATTGATCGGCCGTCATTCTCAGGAGCAGATTATCTTTTGAAATACCTGCATTATTTACACAAATATCAACGGTTCCAAATGTTGCGATAACATCGTTTACAAAAGTTTCGCAGGCAGCAAAATTACCTGCATTACTTTTATAAGCTTTTGCTTTAACGCCCATCGCCATTAATTTTTCCTGCAGAATATTAGCTCGCTCCGCACTGCTGTCACTCACAAATGTAAAGGCAACATGTGCGCCCTGTTCTGCAAATTTTAAAGCTATTGCTTCTCCGATTCCACGAGCGGCTCCTGTTACAATGGCCACTTTATCTGCTAACAATTTCATATGTATTATTTCAATACTTAAAAAGAATATTTACAAATATATACTCAACTATCTTCATACCATGTCTTACTTCTACCCACAAATGAAAATATGAAAATCAATCAAGCAGAAATTAAAGCAAGAATTTCGTTCAGAATAGTTCTTTCATTGCTCAGGCGCGGCACTTTATGTTGTCCACCCATTTTACCTTTACTCTTTAGCCATTTAGTAAAAATTCCTTTAGGCATATTATGCACAACCGGCAAACGAAGCGCAATGTCTTTATGACGTTTGGCTTCATAATCACTGTTGATATTTTTCAAAGCTGCATCTAATTCAACAATGAACACCTGCATATCTTCCGGATCTTTTTCAAATTCTATAAGCCATTCATGCGCGCCATTACTTTCATGTGTAAAATAAATAGGCGCAGCTGTATAATCTTTCACCACTGCATTTGTTTTTGATGCCGCTATGGAAATCGCATGATCAGCATTATCTACAATCACTTCTTCACCAAATGCATTCATATAATGTTTCAGCCTTCCGCTAACAATAATATGAAATGGACACACACATGTAAACTGAATAGTATCTCCAACAAGATAGCGCCATAGCCCACCCGTTGTACTGATTACGATGGCATAATTTTTTCCGATTTCCACACTTCCTAATCCAATGGTCTGCGGATCCTCTTTTCCATATTCTTCCACCGGCATGAATTCATAAAATATTCCATGCTCTGTATACAGTGTCATTCCGGAATCATCCGGTTTTTCCTGTGCGGCAAAAAACCCTTCGCTGGCATTATATATTTCCAGAAAATTTACGGGCGCACCTATGATCTCTTCAAATTGTTTTCTATATGGCACAAATGAAACGCCTCCGTTGATGTATAATTCTAAATTCGGCCATACTTCTTTAATAGTAGCTTTCTGTGTGATGTCCAGAATTCGTTTCAACAGCAATAACGTCCACGTTGGAACACCTGCAATAGAAGTTACATTTTCAATGGCGGTTGATTGAGCAAGTTTTTCGATTTTATCTTCCCATTCATCGAGCAATGCGATACTCAATTCCGGAGTGCGGATCCATTGTCCCCAGAAAGGACTGTTCTGCATCAATACGGCACTTAAATCACCACAAGATATATCATCATTTATTTTACTCACCTGGTGAGATCCGCCAACCACCAATCCTTTTCCTGTTAACAGATCGCTTGAAGGAAAATTTTTATAATAAGTAGTCAATACATCTTTGCTTGCCTGGAAGTGATTCCATTGCAAACTTTCATCACTCATGGGAATAAATTTGCTTTTATCACTGGTAGTTCCGCTGCTTTTTGCAAACCAGGAAACCGGCGTATTCCACAAAACATTTTCTTCTCCTTCCATCATTCTGTTGATGTATGGCCTGAGTGAATCATAATCCTGGATGGGAACTGATTTTTTAAAATCGCGGATATTAAAAAGTGTAGAGAAATTGTGTTGCTTTCCAAAGGTTGTATACTGGGCAGCCGTTACCAGATCCTGCAACACTTCACGCTGTGCGGTTACCGGATGATTCATCCAGTTATCTATGCGCCATAAACGCAAACGGGCAAGCCTTGATATTGCGGGAGAAAGCAATTTCATGTAGAGCAAGATAAAAATTTAAAACCTATTTTGATGATATTCAATTGATGCCGCTAACTGCCTACGTTAAATTCTTTTCTTCTTAACTGGAAATGTTTTCCCAAATACAATCTTCTTACATGCTCATCTGAAGCCAGTTCCTCTGCTGTACCGTGTTTGAATATACTTCCATCAATCAATAAATAAGCACGGTCGCAAATGGACAACGTTTCATTTACATTATGATCAGTAATTAAAATACCGATGTTTTTAAATTTGAGTTTTGCAATAATTTCCTGAATATCTTCTACGGCAATAGGATCA
>JBKJSZ010000137.1:0-5964 GCA_046593675.1 Ferruginibacter sp. | reverse complement strand
GGAAGATGCTAAAAAGATCGTGAAATTAATTAAAGATAGTGGCCTGAAAGTGCAGGCCGCCATTATGGACGATATCATTCGAATAACCGGCAAAAAAATTGATGATTTACAGGAAGTGATTCAGGCAAGCAAAAGCTGGGATGTAGGAATTGCCCTCCAACATATAAATATGAAGAGTTAAACGAGGAATAATTAGCTTTTTTACCTAATTTCGCCACCTCAATAAATCGTACGGCAAAATCCGTACTCAAAAAATTAATTATGAAACAAGAAATTCATCCAAAAAATTACAGAACCGTAGTTTTCAAAGATATGAGTAATGGTACTACATTTTTGAGCCGCTCTACCGCATCAACTACTGAAACTATTTTACATGAAGATGGAAAGGAATATCCGGTAATTAAACTGGAGATTTCCAATACCTCACACCCATTTTATACTGGTAAAAATGTATTGGTAGATACAGCGGGACGTATCGACAAATTTAAAAAGCGTTACGAAAAGAAAGCTAAATAATCGTAGGAAATTCCTTCAGCTTATTTGTATCCATATAATTTTCCCTTCGGTTTTCCGGAGGGATTTTTTATAACTTCATTCTTTCTTTTAAAGCATGAATATTCATTTTACAGATGGCGATGCTGTCCATACATTGCGCCCACTAACTTCTACAAAATCTGTAGCGGATCTACGTATTGGTATTTTAACCATTCGGGAAAAATGGGAACTGTTATCAAAAAAAATGGAGGCAAACAATGATATAACTATTTTATCTGCAATTATTCCTTCACTTAAAAATTACAGGAAAATCATAGAAACCTCAGTAGAAAACCTCGATGATGGTGTTTGCATATTAAAATATCCTTATCAATTATATCAATGGAATGCACAGGCAATAAAAGATGATTTTGAATTAATCACGGAAGGTCGTACCTCTTTTGCAATTGATAAATCGAATTCCGTTATTTGTCCGGAAAATGTTTTTATAGAAGAAGGTGCAAAAATTTCATACAGTATCATAAATGCCAGCGATGGTCCGGTTTACATAGGTAAAAATGCGTTGATCATGGAGGGAAATCTGATCAAAGGCCCGTTTTCTATTGGCGAAAACAGTGTATTGAAAATGGGAAGTAAGGTGTATGGCGGAACAACTATTGGTCCGCATTGTGTGGCGGCAGGGGAAATTAAAAACAGTATTTTATCTGCGTACAGCAATAAAGCGCACGAAGGATATTTAGGAGATAGTGTAATTGGTGAATGGTGTAACCTGGGCGCTGGAACCTCTAACAGCAATGTGAAAAATAATGCGGGTGTTGTATGGTATAAAATTGAAGATGAAATTTTTTCTCCTGGTATAAAAGGAGGTTTGATCATGGGAGATTATAGTCGTTGTGCCATTAATACGTCTTTCAACACAGGAACAATTGCCGGTGTATGCTGTAATATTTTTTCTAATGGATTCCCTCCAAAATTTATTAAGGATTTTACCTGGGGCGATAAAACATATATATTTGAAAAGGCAATTCTGGATATTGAGAATTGGAAAAAACTCAAAAATTGTATCATCAATCCGCAAGAAATAAAAAAATTAGAATTATTGTATAAATCTCAACAACATCATGCGTAAACAAATAGCTGCGGCAAACTGGAAAATGAACCTGACTTTACAGGAGGCAGAAAAATTGTTGGATGATATATTACAAAGTGATCATCAGTTGAATGATCACCAGCTCGCTGTTTTGGCTGTTCCGTTTCCATACCTTTTAATGGTGCAGGAAAAATTAAAAGGGAAGAAAAATGTTTTTGTAGCCGCACAAAATTGTAGTGGAAATGCGAATGGAGCTTTTACCGGAGAGGTGAGTGCGGCAATGCTGGAAAGTATGCAGATCAAATATGTCATACTTGGCCATAGCGAACGAAGAGAATATCATAACGAAAGCAATAGTTTACTGGCAGATAAATTGAACATGGTTTTAGCGCATAAAGTACAACCCATCTTCTGTTGTGGCGAACCTTTACATATCAGGGAAGCCGGGACGCAAAATGCGTATGTGGAAGCGCAACTTAAAGAGAGTTTATTTCATTTGGATACTAAGCAAATGCAGGATTTCATTATTGCTTATGAACCTATCTGGGCAATTGGTACAGGTTTAACGGCCTCGAATGATCAGGCGCAGGAGATGCATAAACACATAAGGAATGTACTTCTAACAAAGTTCGGCAACACGGCCGAGTCGGTGTCGGTTTTATATGGGGGAAGTGTAAAAGCAGCCAATGCCAGAGAAATTTTTAGCATGCCTGATGTAGATGGTGGATTAGTAGGTGGCGCTAGTTTAATAGCCAAAGAGTTTTCCGCAATCATCAACAGTTTAAAATAATTATTTTTTAATTACGATCATAAATGTCAAAGGCTTTCGAAGAATGGCGTTTGCAAATTTGTCTTTCCATTTCCAAATTGAAAATGGAAGAAATGAAAATATATTATACCAACGCATTTTCAATAAATATTTATTATTAAAAGCTTCTGTGGAAAAATGCCATTTACCTTGGATCAATGCGCTGATAATTTTCTCATTAAAAGAATGCAGGTGTGCACTTTCCGGAGTTGGATGATTGCAGTGAACACAAATATGATATTTTATTTTTTCATTGTATGGCGTAATCAAAATTAATTGCCCGTTTTTGTTCAATTTATCCATACATCCTGCGATAAATCCTGCCGGGTCTGCGAGATGTTCTATTACCTCAGAAGCAATAATAGTATCAAAAGATCCGGGTAAAAATGGTAAATACATTCCATCAGCAACTACAGCCGCGTGATTTTCTAAGGGGAAATTTTCAAGAGCTTTAAGTGGGTTGGTAAGGGCAAGATCCAATGAAACCACTTTTGTTTTTTTTGAGAAATAGGCTGCAACCCATCCATCACCACAACCAATATCAAGAATAGCGGCTGCATTTTTATTTACAGCATCAATGATGGCCTGGCGGTTACGTCTTCGTTCTTCCCGTGTAACTGCATTATCATCGCCTTCCGTATAATTAAAAAAAGATGCATCGGCGTTATAATGTTCTCTGTACTTAAATGTGGTGTTTTCCTGAATATGTAATGCACTTTCCGGTAAATCATATTTTTCATGGCTGATAAAATCAGGAATGGAATGTTGTAAAGGATATATTTTTCCCGCTGCATTCTTATATCCTGTATCCGTGCGTAGCAACTTATCACCTGTAAAAGGATCGGCAAGAATATCATGTAGAAAATTTTCCATCGCTATAGCTGCACAATATATAATTTTATGCCTAAGAATGCTACATTGAATAATTGGTTCATCATACGCCTTTACCATCATAGCAGGTTTGCATTTGTAATCGTTGCACTGTATCTGATCCTTTATGCTTTCTTTTTTATTAAAAAGATGGACATGGTTGTATTTCCATACAATAGTATGTTCGCTATTGATTTTTCAGATAATAATACCTCTGAAACTTATCAGTTGAAAATTGATGGAAAGGCAGTTCGGTTTACAAATAAATGGTGGTGGAAAAAAGATTTTATGGAAACTTCATTAAAAAGGTATGCGTTGCTTTTGCATGATACACCTTACATTGAAAAATACATTGCGTATGCGTATGCAAATAAATCTTACCGGGAACTATTTTTAAATCAATTAAAACCATCAACAACAGATAAAAGCAAATGGTTATTTTGGTATGCAAAATTTGGGAATGTTAACCTTAAAAAAGGTCAGGTTTTTTCTATCTGGCAATACCGTTTGCATTTTGAAAAAGAAATCATCAGCATAGACTCTTCATTAATATTCACGCAATCTTTTAAATGATGAGATTAAAAATTGCAGAAAGGTTAGTGCTGATCATTTTATTAATTGAATGGCTGATTTATTTTTTTTCAGGTGTTACCTTCTCAGCTTTATATGGAAACAATTTTTACGATATTAAAGTTGATATCTTTTACTGGATTCCATTTTTAATCGGAATTCCACAATGGATACTGCAAATTCATTGGGTTGGGATCGTATTGGATATTTGTATTTTTATATGCCTTGTGTATCAGATATATTATCCTGTAAAAACTACGGCCGCCCGTATTTTATTTGTGTTGTTGTTTCTTTTTTATATCATATTAACTGCGTATCTCACACATCGGAATTATCCTACGGGAATTTTTATCATTCTCATTCCATTTCTTTTTTCGAAGCCCATCAATAGAAAGTTTGCTTTTGAAGCTATTCGTTATTATTTATTATGGTTTTATTTATCCGCAGCAAGTTTAAAAATATTCAGTGGCTCCGTTTTTCATCCAGATCACTTCAGTCATTTTCTTAAACATCAGTTTACGCCTTATTTTATAGAAAATAATACTGGTTGGAGAACATCAATGAATGAATACCTGGTTCATCATATATATTTTGCTTATGCATTGTTTATGGCTTCGTTTTTTATAGAATTAGCTGTAATTATTGGATTTTTTACAAAACGTTACGATCGTTTCCTCCTGGTAATGCTCATATTGTTTCATATAGCTGATTGGATACTGATGGATATCGCTTTTATAGGTCAGGCCGCATTTATCAGTATATTATTCATTAGTAGTGCTTATCATAAAAATGGGCATAATTATTTGTCTGGTCTTGTTAAAAAACCGTAAAACACTTGCTCATCAGAACAGTCTGCGTTAACTTTACGCAGTGAAAAAAATGGCCGGCATATTCTTTATTATCATATACAGTATTTCTGTAAGCGGCTTTTCCCTTCAATTCAATTATAGTTGCAACAAATACAACATGAAATGTTGCAAGGCTGCTATCCAAAAAAACTGTTGCAGCAATAAGAAAGAAAAGAAATGTAATTGTGAGGTTCGTGAGATCAATCCAACCGATGTTCAATCAAAAATATTTCTTCCCACTAATCAATCTAAAACGCTTAACAAAATAGTCCATTATAATTTTGAAGTAGAATATTTTAAGCCACTTAATCCTTGTATTGATAATAGTGATTACTCACCACCATTAATTTCTCCTCCATTATATCTTTTATACAACGTGTTTAGAATATGAAGAAATGATTGCTTATCATTCATTCAACTTTTATTATTCTATTTATGTATAAATTATTTTTTGTAGCCTTCATGCTGCATACATCCTTTCATTCTGTTGCACAAAATAAAGACACGACTATAACTTTTAAAGTTTCCGGTGTTTGCGGAATGTGTAAAGACCGTATTGAGAAATCTGTTAAAGGAGAGGGAGTATCAAAAGTATCGTGGTCAACGGCTACTCATTTCCTTCAGGTAACTTATAATCCTGCACTTATTTCTGTAGAAAAATTAAACGAAAGAATAACGGCAGTTGGTCATGATACGGAGTTCAAAAATGCTTTAGATGAATTGTATAACAAATTACCGGATTGCTGCCAGTATAGGGACAGTACAGTTCTTAATGATGATGAACCGGAACCCGTTTCCATGGATACCACTTTAATTAATGGTGTAGTGTTGAGAGAAGATAAAAAAGGAAACTTCAGCCCATTAACCGGTGCTACTATTCAATGGCTTGGAGTGGATAAAGGTACTATAGCAGATGTACATGGAGAATTTCATATTCCTATCATTCCGTCTTTTTCAAAACTTATAATTAGTTATACAGGTTTTGATCCCGACACCATTGAAATTACAGAACCCAGAATGTTGCAGGTGGTTTTAGGAACGAACAATACTTTAAAGACGATTGTAGTTTCTTCCCGAAAAAAAAATATTTACATCAACCAGAAAGATCCTTTTAGAATTAACAATATTGGTTCAGGAGAATTGATGAAAGCTGCCTGTTGTAATCTCAGTGAAAGTTTCGAGACAAATCCGTCTGTTGATGTTCAATACAGTGATGCGGTAACAGGTTCTAAACAAATTCAGTTATTGGGATTGAGCGGAATATATACACAACTTACCGTTGA
>JBKJSZ010000129.1:0-4875 GCA_046593675.1 Ferruginibacter sp. | reverse complement strand
TGAATCCGTTTACTACAATGAACTTTTATGACCTTCTGTATTTTGGGTTGAACCAGGCCATAGGAATATCAGCTTCCAGGATTTCCCCTGTTCTTATCCGTTTTTCAAACCTACCCTCCTTCACAAATCCTAAATTTTCATACAATGTTATAGCACGTTTATTTGATTCGCGAACTATCAATTCCACTCTTAAAATATCTGCTCTGCCAGAAGATATATTAGACAACAAAGTTTCAAATAATTTTTTTCCAATTCCTTTACCCTGGTAATCCGGATGAATTGCAATGGTTAGATCTGTTAACATATGACTGAACACTTTCGGTTCCGGCTTATAACAATGTATCTCTCCAAATAATTTGTTTTCATTAGAAGAATCTACCACCACAAATTGTGTCCCATTTTTTTGAGAGCGTAATGTAAAATGTTCCACAAAAGTTTTGGAAATTTCGGATTCATCCCGGGCTAAACCACCCATCACTTTACCAACCTTTTTATATAGTTGATAAATATCACCGGTGTCTTTAATGGTGGCTTTCCTAAAAATAAATGGCGCTGTACTCATGTATCACATTTAATTATACATGAAGGTAAGCAACAGACAGCACGGGAAACCAACAATTCAGAATGCTCAAAAAATCGGAGTTGAATACACTAATTAATTTTAAATACTTTTTTTATGCTGGAAACAATGCTGGTTGAAATGATCGCACCTAACAAGGCGACACAAATATCTTTCTGCGCATCCCAGATATCACCTTGTGTGCCGAGGTAAGCATCTCCCTGAGATTTGAAAAATATATCCGCCACTGCCCATTCAATTAATTCATAAAAGGCACTGATGGATAATGTGATTTCGATAGGTAATATCCATGAAACCAGTTTTGGATATTTTAGCCATTTCAAAAACATTTCCCGCATAGGATAAGCCAATAAAAAACCGAAACTGAAATGTACGATACGATCATAAGGATTTCTTTGTAACTGAAAAACATCTTTCAAATAATATCCAAATGGATTTTCAGCATAAGTATATTTTGAGCCATACACATGAAGACATAAATAAATACACACTAGTAAATAAGTTACATCACTGAAGCTATATTTTTTATATGTTACAATAAGAAATAGCAGAAAGATTATAGTCAATGTATTTTCCAAAAGCCAATTGGTTACATTAGTCGTTCCTATAAATGTATTAATCCATATCAATAAAAATGAAATAATAAAAAACCAAAGCCAGTAATTATTTTTAAAAGATGTTCTGTATTCGGAAATGGCAATGGTAAAACCCATACTAATTATTTAAAAAATGAATAATATACGTAATGAATTTTCAGTAAGACATGATTAATTATTTGATACCAACGTTCTGATAAATACTTATTGTTTGCGGATTCCAAAAATCAATTCATCCAGGAATTCCCCATTTTTAAAAATAGTTAACGGTATAGTTGCTTCCAGTATAAACCCTGCTTTTAGCAAAACTTTCTGTGAGGCCGCATTATTTCCATAAGGCCTTGCGTATATGCGAACAATGTCAAAATTTTCAAAACCATAAGCAACTGTTTCCCTAATTGCTTTTGTGATAATTCCGTTGCCCCAGTATTTTTCACCCAGCCAATATCCTAATTCTGCATTTTTACACATCACATCATTTTGAGGATGAAGTCCGATTCCTCCAACAGCTTTACCATCAACCTCAATAGCGAATATTCTTATGGGATTGCCGGACATCGCAAAATCAATAAATGACTTACCGTTTTCATAGGTGTATGGATATGGAAAGGCATCAGTCATAAATTTTGCAACAGAAGGATTATTTGCCTGTTCAATAAGACTGTCTATATCAGATTTATTCCACCTTCTTAACGTGTAATTCATTTTTGAGAATAAAGAGATTTATATAGGAAAAAATTCAACTTTTTATGGAATTTCTATTGATATTTTTTGTCCAACTATTTTAACGATCAAAATCTGTTTTGCAGGAAAACTTACCTTTCTGCTATTGACGATTTCTGCAGGTTGCCATGTTGGGCTCAATAGTAAGCATCTTATCAATTCTTTTTCCATACCATAACCACATGCCGATTCTGCGCCAACATTTTCAATTTTTCCATTTCGGTTTATAGTGGCACGAACGGACACATAATAAATACCTGATGGCGCTTTATTAATAACAGGAACTGCAAGATCAAATTTTGATGTCAGGAATTTGTTCCATTCTTTCTTACCGCCCGGAAATTCTGGACGTTTTGTTACATTAGTGGCTACACGAATATCTATGCTGTCTGAAATATTAATGACAATTTTATTGGAGTCATTTATATAAGTTACATTTTGCGTAAATGCATGTATAGCATAGAAAACAAAAAATAAACTGTGAATGATTTTCTTTGACAAGTAAATGAATTTTAAATTTAAATTATTTCATTTCTCTTTGAAATTAATTTAATATGTTCTGTCAGTAATTTTATTTCATTTATTGCCAGCTGAAAATATTAAAATCAGTAATGATGCGGCAATACATAAGGTTTTCTTCATCCCTGCTAACTTCACTGATTATGTTGTTGTAAAGTTCTCTAGATTTTTAACAACCCACGAAACCCTCTGGACCCATAATACGATTGTGCTGTATTATGGTAAAAGAAAACTCTTCCAAAACGATAATCGGCAAAAAGCGCTCCTCCTAATTTTCTCATTTCCTCAGAGGTACGGATCCAGCTTGACGTTTTAGTATCAAATTTTTCTATTTGCTGTAATTCAAGATACTGCACCTCGTTTAGCATTTCAATACCTATTTCTTCTGCCATATCCATGGCCGAATTTGCGGGTTTAAATTCTTTTCTTGATTCTAAACCATCTCTATCATAACAGAGGCTTCTTCTTTCTTTGGGTGTTTCAATTGCACAATCACAAAAAATGTATTCGTTTGATTTTTTATCATACCCGATTACATCCGGCTCTCCTCCGGTTCTTTCCATTTCATTTAATATAAAAAGTTTATCAGGTGCACTTTCTAATTTTTTTTGAATATTCATCCAACCCAGATCTTTATGGCGTTTTTTATTTTTTTCAAATCTTGCTTGTAATATATTCATCAACTCTTGCTGTAAACCTGCAGATAATTGTCTGATTTTTTTCTTTGCCATGTTTTGGATGAATAACTTTGAGCTATTCCGCAGTAGTTGGATCAATGATGGTAGCAATCTGTGTAACGCTATTTGCGGGAAACCCTCCTTGTTTAGCATGCTCTCTAACCATTTCTTCATTCGGTGCTATGTACACACAATAGATTTTATCTCCGGCAACATAACTCTGAAGCCATTGTATCTGCGGTCCCATTTTACTTAAAACACCACAGGAAGTTTGTGAAATACCTTTTAATTGATCTGAAGTTAATTGACCGGCATTAGGAATTTCTCTTTCAATAATAAACTTTGGCATAATATAAATTTTAATGAATTAATTCGGAATGATGCGGATTTAAATATAAGCAGAATATTTTAACTAGAAAAAGTAGTATTGAGATACATTTTTTTAAGCATTATACACTGCCCAATGAAAGACCGTAGAATGTGATTTGCTTCCTTAATTAAAGATTCGTAGGCTCAATATACACCCAGACTTACTATAATATCCTAATCAAGTAAGCTACACCACAAAATTTTTTTACATGTAGACGATTTGAAAAATCATTTATGCGGTAATAAATAATTTATGAACTTTTCTTCCGTAGAATTTTAAATAATGGATAAGATAAAATGGTTATTGATGCAATAACATATAAATTGAATACATCACTTATAGCAAATCCCAACAATAATGCTACTGAAAATATGATCATCAATATTGTTGACCATGGATAACCCCACGCTTTATAAGGCCTGTTTGTATCAGGTTGCGTTTTTCGAAGTTTCAGGAGAGATAAAAAAGTTAATCCCATTACAATTACAGACATAAAAGCTGCCAATGAAAAAAGCGCTTCAAAGGAACCAATAATAATCAGCACCACACTTATGAATGAAGAAAAAATAAGTGCAATCACAGGTGTTCCACCTTTATTTATTCGTTGTGCCTTTTTTATAAAAAAACCATCCCTGCTCAATCCAAATAAGATCCGGGAAGGTATCATCATATATGCATTTAAAATACTGATCAACGAAAATACGCTAATCAAAATAACAATCAGTTTTCCCTGGCTACCGAAAAGTATTTTAGAAGCATCTGCTGCAACTAGGGAAGAATTTGCCATCTCTTTGAGAGGAATGATATTTAGAAAAGCAACATTGATCAGCAGATAAATGATAATGACAATAAATGCGCCTAGATACAATGACCTTGGAATATTTTTGCCGGGATCAGGATCTTCTTCTGCAAAAAAACACATAGAAGTCCAACCGTCATAAGTTCCAATAATTAATTGAAGTGCTTTGAGAATTAAAATAAAAATTGATCCCTTTATTATTGAAGAATCAGGAGCGTTTCCGGAAAAATTTATATCCTTATTGCCATATACAAAACAGAGAATAATCAGGATGGCAAAGAATAGAATTTTTATAAAACTGGTTATTTGTTGTGTAACACTACCATTGCGTACACCACCTAAGTGAAGGATGCTGAACACAAATAAAAAGGCCAGTGAAATCAGTTTTTCACATCCTTTGGCATCAGGAAAAATCAATACTATATATTCTCCGATTACAATGCAGAAATAGGCCGGAGCTATTACATTTAAAATATAATCGTACCATCCGGTTAGAAAGCCACCATAATTACCAAAAGCTTCTTTTACATAATTATAAGAACCGCCGGCTTTTGGAAACATGGTAGCCAGTTCAGCATAAGAATGACCACCATCGCGCAAGTCTTGTTGGG
>JBKJSZ010000245.1:0-6993 GCA_046593675.1 Ferruginibacter sp. | reverse complement strand
CCAACGTATAACCCCCCGGTTGTAAACTTCCTAATTGATTCAATGAAATAACATTCGACCCTTTTGATGCCATCATAGTTTTTGTAAGTACCACATTTCCATTCATTCCTATCAATCTGATTTGTGCGGATGCTTTTTCTTCAGACCTGAAAATGATATTTAATGTTTCCACATAAGGATTAGGCATTATACTGATCACTGTTTCTGTTCCGGAAAACCGTACAAATTTTGTTTCGCTGTATGTGATACCATTATTGTTGTTGATTTGCTTCAGACGATAATACACAACGTTGTGTTTGGCAAGTTCGGCCGCAGCATCTTTGAAGCCATACGATTTTGATCCATCAGCATTTAAAAAACCATCTGTAACAATTGCAGCCGTTTTGAAATTTAAATTATCAAAACTTCTTTCCACTTCAAAATGATCGCTGTTGGTTTTCGTTTCTGTATTCCATTTTAAAATAGCTTTTAACCCTTCTGCATTGGCATCAAAAAATGAAATTCTTACCGGCAATACTCTTAATATTTCTGCATCTATCGGGTAAATACAAAAACACCTGACGTTTTCACCGCCCGCTCCTTCCACCTGTACACCTGTGGTAACGTAGAAACTGCTTTTATTGGTAAAAAGATAATTGATTTTTACATCCAAACTTCGCAAATCAATACCGGCACGGTTAGAAATCGGGCTCAATGATTTTAAAATTATTTTATCGCCACCAGGGCCGCTGTTGGTACTTCTATTAGAAATAGAAAGAGCTGATAAAACACCAACAGGCGTAGTATAAAAATTATAATTTTCAAATTCCACAAACTCTCTTACATGAGCGCCATCTCCATCAACATCCACAGCCGAAAATTCAAAATCTGTAAACGTGTAAGCGTTCCCTGAATTGGTTTTAAATTCTACTTCCCATTCTACTGTAGAATTTCCTATAGCCGGATTTCCAATTATCACGGGTTGCCAGGCTTAATAATAACCTACAGTTGAATCATCAATATTTTGTAACATAGCGCCATTGACCAAAGATTTTATACTTACATAGGCGTTCAACTCAACGCCCGTTTTTGTAGTAAATACTTTACGGAAAACATACACTGCTCCTTCCATTTTATCACTTCCTGACTTTAACTGAGGTGAGCAGAATCTGAAAGCGGGTGTTTGTGATGATGCGGAATGGTTCGAAAAAAGAATCAGTGTGAACATTGCACACATTATGAGGGTAGGAATCTTTTTCATTTTACTGGATTAAGGGTTTTTTGAAACTGCGATAAATAAACTATTCATCATCAGTTTCTACGACAAACATATAGTACAAATTCTCGTTTTGCAACACAGTATAATTACTATGTCTTGCGCATTTTGTGCAATGTGAACGATTTACAACTTTTATTAAAAATTATCGCATATAATCTTTTGTTTATTAGATTTTTACTAAGAAATAGTAGATTAAATTTTATTTTACACGATATTTATTGTTATTCAGTTGAAAATGGAACGGTAATAAGTTGTTTTTTAAAAAGTTTTAAAACTCAATAGTAAATTCCCCGTCCCGCTTTTCTACTTAATTAATACTATAGTAAATAAAACCATCAAAAAAAATTCATGTTCAGTTTATTGAACTCCTTTACTTTCGCAAAATCAAAATTTTTGAATTGGCCCAGAAGAAACTTTACCGCTTCGCTCAAATAAAAACATTCCGGAACGTTTTGGAATATCCTACTGATATGAAGGGGAGATGGAAGCGTTTTTTCAATAATTCTCATCCAATAACCATAGAACTGGCTTGTGGCCGGGGTGAATATAGTGTGGGATTATCAGAATTATACCCTGATCGAAACACTATCGGAGTGGATTTGAAAGGAAACAGGATGTTCATTGGCGCCCGAAAAGCTTTAGAAAACAATCTTCATAATGTGGCTTTCCTTCGTACACAAATTGAAAAAATTGATGAGTATTTTGAAAAAGGCGAAGTAGATGAAATCTGGATTACTTTCCCCGATCCACACTTACGGCTTTCCAAAGCAAAAAAAAGATTAACACATCCTAGATTTCTGAGATTATATAATAAGATCCTGAAAGCAAACGGTTTAATTCATCTCAAAACCGATTCTCCTCAGTTATACGACTTCACTTTATTGGTATGTGAACTACATGGCCTTTCAATTGTTGAAAAATTCAGTAATATTTTTGATAACCCAAATCTAAAACCGGAATTAAAAATAAAAACGCATTATGAAAGCCTGGATATTGCCAACAGCAAACAGATTCATTATATATGCTTCCGTTTACCAGCCGAAATTCCGGATCATGATGAAAAACTAAAAGAAATTATTAATCATGTTTCCATTGATTGAAGGAGAAGACTTTTACTATAATTCTGATGGATATATTGTTCTGACGAAAAAATATCACCTGGACAAAGGCTCTTGTTGTGGAAACGGATGTTTGCATTGTCCTTATAATTTTATAAATGTTCCTGAGCCGAGACGAGGTGATTTATTAAACAATGGCTATGGCGAAAAAAATCAAAATATCAATTCCACAAAAACAAGCTGATGTCATTCCTCTGAAACGTGATTTTTTTTCAGATGTGTATGAAGTAGTGAAGCAAATTCCAACAGGAAGAGTAACGAATTATGGAGCCATTGCTAAATTTTTAGGAACAGCTCTTTCAGCACGGATGGTGGGCTGGGCTATGAATGCAGCACATTCCGATCCATCTATTCCGGCACATCGCGTTGTCAACAGAAATGGAATGTTATCTGGTAAAATGCATTTTGAAACACCGGATACCATGGAACAAAAACTCCAGAAAGAAGGTATTAAAATAGAGAAAGACCAGGTGATTGATTTTAAAAAATTACTCTGGGACCCCGGCATCGAGTTGGCTATTTAAGCCAATCAGGCATAATAAGGCGCAATCATCCAATACACTATAACACCGCTGATAGCTACATAAAACCAGATTGGCCATGTAATCCGTGCCAGTTTTTTATGATTTGTATATTCTGCGGTTAAAGCACGATATGCTGTAAATAAAATCATCGGTAATATAATAGCCGCTAAAGGAATATGTGTGAGTAATAATGCATAGTACACAAAACGCGTATTTCCCACAAGAGCCGCTTCCGATTCAGACAACATTCCATTATGGTCGATATCTCCATATTTTGTATCGCCGGCCAATAAGTGATGCGCAATATAACTTAAGAGGAACAACACGGAAAATATGATCGCAGTGATCATAATATTTCTATGTGTAACATATCTTTTCCCTTTAATAGCCAGCAAACCTGCTAAAAGTAAACCCGAAACACAGGTATTGATCATGGCATTCAGGAAAGCAAAAATGTGTACATCAAAACCTAATGACAGATCCAGTTTTACTTTACTTAAAACGGCTACCGCCAGAAATACAACAATGGAAACCGTGTATATCAGCCATTTTGCTTTTTTATCATTTTTAGGAAGAACCGCTTGCAACATTTTAATTGGATTGTCTTTTTTTATTGAGAAATGTAACGAAGAATATCGCCATACCGATACCGATAAAGATTACGGGCAGATAAGGAATAAAGCCGCGAAGGATCGAAGGGCTTTTTCTGTCTTTTTCCAGCATAAGCGTTGGAATATCCCGTGCCAGCATTGATTGCTTAACAGTATCAAAGCCATCGTACCAACCTCTGATAACCCGGTTGGAATCCAGCAGAAAAAACTTTTCCGTATGAATAAATGCGGTATCAATATCCGTGTCAGCAATATTTGCTTTGATTTCTTTTATGGCAAAATCATAAATATCTTTTTTATCACCCGTTACCATCCACCAGGTATCATGATTGATATTAAACTTATCAGCAAATTTCCTGAGCGCCGGCACGCTGTCATTTTCCGGGTCAACACTAATGGAAATGAATTGTACGATATCAGGATTTTTTAAAAATGAATCCTGTAATTTTTTCATATTTTTTGTAAGCGCCGGGCAGATCGTTGGGCAATGCGTGAAGAAAAAATTGATAACAATGATCTTTCCATGCAAATCATCTAAGGTTACTTTTTTTCCCAACTGGTTGGTGAACTGGATATTTCTTACTGTATGCCAGGCAGTATCAGATACATTTTTCCCGCCTTTCTCTACCATTTTCACGTCATCATAAAAATAACGGCCGGGCATGTGAACCGCATCCTTGCTGTAATATTTTACAATAAAATAACCGGCGAGCGGAATCAGGATCACCATCAACAAAGACACAATTGCTTTTGGATTCAATTTTAAAGTTTTAGCATTTTTATGCAAAAAAGCCATCGCTCAAAAGAACGATGGCATATGAATAATGGTTGTTCATTAATTAATCTTTCGCTCCTTCTTCTTTAGCAGGAATGGTTTGATGCGTATTTGGTTTAGAACCTCCATCGGTATTTCTTAATTTTCTCCAGCTCGTACCATCCCAAAGAAAAGCGGCGATGAACCAGACAAATAAAAGCAACGGAACAACAATCGTCATTATCATATTTCTAACTTCATCACCGAGGTGCATAAAAATAGACACGATATAATATGCTTTGGCCAGGGTTAAAATACACACCATTCCCTTAAAGAAAAGAACAAGTGTGGCGTTAGGATGTTCGCCTTTATGAATATTATAAATTACTAAGCCGATAATCAGTTCTGCAACTGTAATAGCGGAAAGCAACCAGAAAGTTCTCCAGATTCGTTTGGTTCCGGTGCCATGTTCTGGTGCAAAAGTAATTTCCGGCGAAATGTTATGTTGTGCCATAATTTGTATTAATAATTTGTAATTAGATCAGATAAAAGCAAAGGAATACAAATACCCAGACTAGATCTACAAAGTGCCAGTATAAACCTGCTTTTTCTATCATTTCATAATGACCTCTGTCGTCAAAATGACCCAATTTAGTTTTTATATACATGATCAGGTTAATAATAACTCCACTAAAAACGTGGAAACCGTGAAACCCGGTGATTCCAAAGAAATATCCGCCAAAGGCAATCGGGCCAGGTGTGGCTACTTCTTTTCCGTTAAACATCAACTCTGGTCCCCATGGATTATGGGTTACTGTTGTTCCCCATTGCTCAATTTGTCCATTAACCAATACATCGTGAGATCCTGTGATCAGATGCGTCCACTCCCATGCCTGGCAACCTAAAAATGCCAATCCTCCTAAAATAGTAAGCACCATATATTTTTCTACTCCCTTACGGTTCATTTTATGTCCTTCATGTACCGCCAATACCATAGTTACGGAGCTGAAAATGAGAATGAAAGTCATCAAACTCACAAAAGCCAACGGAAGGTTTGCGTGGCCTGCAAAAGGAAATGCATTAAATACATGGTTAGGGTCGGCCCAGTTGTTTACACTGAAACGAATGGTTCCGTAACTGATCAGAAATGCGCCAAATGTAAAGGCATCACTCATCAAAAAGTACCACATCATTACTTTACCATAACTGGAGTTGAAAGGGCTTTTCCCTCCACTCCACCATTTTGTTCCTGCCGGTATTGCTGCTGTTGACATAATGTATATATATCTATAAATTATTTACCTGATCATTATTAAAAACACGAGTAAATACAACCAAAGCATATCTACAAAATGCCAGTATGTACTTACCAGTTCCAAAGGTATAACGCTATAATTTCTTACTTTTTTATTGAACGCTTTTAACGATAAAACGATTAATGCAATAACACCTCCTACTACGTGTAATCCGTGTAAACCCACAATCACATATAAAAAAGAAAAGGATACATTGGCCTGCAAAGTAAAACCATTCTTCCACATATCAACAAAGCCTGCCACCTGCAAAGCCAAAAATGCAATACCCAAAACGAGTGTAACCGCAGCAAACATTCTATAGCGGCTCATATACCTGCTTTTGAATGCTTTTGAAGCCAGAAATAAAGTAATGCTGCTGGCAATGATCGCGGCAGTGCTGTACCAGAATGCAACCGGCAAATCAAAGGTTGTCCAGTTAGCCTGGTTCCGCTTTACAATATAGGCACTGGTTAAACCCGCAAACATCATTACAATGCTGCCGATTCCTACCCATAAAGTAAATTTATGCGGATGTATTTTATTTTTTTGTTGCATTGCCAACGCGCTCATTCTAATTTATTTTTACTGCATACGCAGCCATATTTTTTTGTCCGGGCTTCACTGCATCAATCAACATTGTTGCGTCGCCCTCTTGTACTTTTGAACTTTTTTCGGCCGGATTCGTTTTGTTAGCATACATGCTTAAAAAAACGATCATCAGGTAAAAATAAGATCCGAACATCACCGTTTTTGCACTCTTCACACTCATGGTCATATATAACCTCACACATAGAAAAACCATAGCGAGGTTACAGATTAAAATGATCACCATACTAACCACACCACTTAAATGAAAATATAATGGTAATAATCCCACAGGGATCATCATCACACTATACATTATGGATTGTAATGCGGTAAATTTTGTAGGGCCTTTATCACTTGGTAATAATTTAAATCCTGCTTTGCTGTAATCCGTGTGCGCCACCCAGGCAATAGCCCAGAAATGAGGGAACTGCCACAAAAACTGGATGGCAAATAAGATCCAACCGCCGGCCGTAAATGCATCCGTTGCGGCTACCCAACCAATAAGGCAAGGTAAAGCTCCCGGAAGTGCGCCCACCAATACGGCTATTGAATTGATCTTTTTTAAGGGCGTATAAATAAACCCATACATAAAAATACAAAACAAGCTTACGGCCGCACTGCTGAAATTGAAAAAATACCACATCATTGCACAACCTGCGAAGCCTGATATTAAAGCAAAAACATACGCTTCTTTAACACTCATTCTTCCGCTGGCAACCGGACGGGAAGCCGTGCGTTTCATAAGGGAATCGGTTTCCTTTTCCAATGCCTGGTTGATCGCATTTGCTGAACCTGTGATCAGCATACCTGCTACAAAAAGTAAAAGAACTGATAATAGCACAGGT
>JBKJSZ010000135.1:0-8683 GCA_046593675.1 Ferruginibacter sp. | reverse complement strand
TATTACACCCGAACTAAAAGAATATGAAGAAAAAATTTTAGGTGCAGAAGATAAGATCGTACAGATAGAACAGCAATTGTTTCAGGAATTATTAAATGAACTACAGGATTATATTGCTCCTATGCAGATCAATGGAAATGTAATGGCGGTTCTGGATTGTTTGTGTTGTTTCTCTGTAACAGCACTTACCAACAATTATAAAAAACCCCATTTACATGAAGGCGATGAATTGATTCTTGAAGCCAGCCGTCACCCTGTTATTGAAAGAAATCTTCCGGTTGGGGAACAATATATCAGCAATGATATAACACTCGACACCCAGCAACAAATCATCATACTTACTGGTCCTAATATGAGTGGTAAAAGTGCTATTCTCCGACAAACTGCGCTTATCACATTAATGGCACACATGGGAAGTTTTGTTCCGGCGTTATCGGCAAAAATTCCATTGACAGACAAGATCTTTACTCGTGTAGGCGCTTCAGATAATTTAAGCGGTGGTGAAAGTACATTCATGGTGGAAATGAATGAAACCGCCAGCATAATTAATAATCTTAGTAGAAGAAGCCTGATCATTTTAGATGAAATCGGACGAGGCACTTCCACTTACGATGGCATTTCAATAGCATGGAGTATTGCAGAGTTTTTACATGACTCTTCATACATGCCTAAAACTTTATTTGCCACACATTACCATGAGTTAAATGAACTGGAAAATAAATTCGAGAGAATTAAAAATTATCATGTTACCAATAAAGAACAAGCCAATAAAATAATTTTTTTACGCAAATTAGCACCCGGAGGAACTAAGCACAGTTTTGGTATTCATGTTGCACGCATGGCGGGCATGCCTCCATCCTTAATTGAAAGGGCGAATGAAATTTTATTGGAGCTGGAAGAAAAAAACGATCAGTCGTTGAGTGTTGCACAAAAAATTACATCGCATAAATCTAAAGTGCAGTTAAGTATTTTTGATGAACATTCCGCAACTTTTGAAAATATAAGAACTTTACTGGAAGCAGTGGATATAAACCGACTCACTCCTGTTGAAGCTTTGCTTAAATTACAGGAGATAAAAAATACCATCAAATAGTTGTTAAATAAATTCTACCTCTGCAACAAAACGTTGCAAATGAATCTCTAAGAAATATCTTTACAATCTTATGAGAGGGATTTTTCTTTTTCTTATTTTATTTGCAAACGCAGTTTCCTTTTCACAAACATGTACCACGTTAGGTCAAAATCCGGCAACTGCTTTTCCTGTATGCGGTACTACAATATTTACACAATCACAGGTTCCTGTATGCGGAGGAAGAGATGTTCCCGGACCCTGTACAAATGGTATTACAGATAAAAATCCTTTCTGGTATCGCTTTACCTGTTTTACGAGTGGCACATTGGGCTTTGAAATTACACCTCTGATATTGGCGGAAGATTATGACTGGCAATTATTTGACATTACGGGAAGAAATCCAAATGATGTTTTCACGGATAGGAATTTATTTGTAGCCTGTAATTGGTCTGCGGAATTTGGTATAACTGGCGCATCATCCGCAGGAACTTCCCTGGTAAGATGTGATGGTCCTGGCGTTCCGTTATTCAGTGCCATGCCGAATATTATTGCAGGTCGTACATATATTTTATTAATCAGCCATTTCACGGATACGCAAAGCGGTTACAATTTATCTTTCGGAGGAGGAACAGCAAGTATTACAGATCCTATAGAACCTAAATTATTAAATGCAGATGCCATTTGTGATGGCACCAGAGTAAGAGTTGTTTTTAATAAAAAAATGAAATGTAATTCACTTTCCGCAAATGGTTCTGAATTCACCATTTCACCTGCAGTTACCAATGTAATTGCAACGAGTGGATACGGATGTACTTCCAGTTTTGATATGGATTCTGTGATACTTACCTTAAACAACCCATTGCCACCGGGCACTTATAACATAAGTATAAAAAATGGTTCAGATGGAAATACCATACTCGATAATTGCGGAAGATCAATTCCGGAAAACGATCAGGTACAGGTGGTGATCATACCGCTCGTTCCCACTCCTATGGATAGTATTCAACCGGTTGCATGTGCACCGGATAAAATAACATTGGTTTTCAGAAAAAAAATACGTTGCAGTTCGGTAGCGGCAAATGGTTCTGATTTTATTATCAACGGAACCAATCCTGTAACTATAATAAGTGCAGCAGGAAATTGTGATACAGATGGTTTGAGTTATACCATAGATGTAAAATTTTCTCAGCCCATACAAACGCTCGGAAATTATACAATCATTTTGCAAACAGGCACAGATGGTAATACCATCATTGATGAATGCGGACAAATAACACCGGCAGGATCCAGATTAAATTTTTCAACTAAAGATACCGTTAATGCTAAATTTACCTTTAACATCGGATATGGCTGCATAACCGATACGATAAATTATTTTCACAATGGTTTAAATGGAGTAAATACGTGGACGTGGTTATTTGACAGCATTAGAATAAGCACTGTTCAAAATCCACAGATTTATTATGCGGTGTTCGGACCTAAACGAACAGATCTTATTGTATCGAATGGTGTATGTTCAGATACTTCGTCTGCCAATATTTTACTGGATAATGTTTTGATGGCGGATTTTATTTTTCCTGATGTTGTTTGTCCTAGAGAAACTGCCAAATTCAGAGATACAAGTGTGGGAAATATTCAATCGTGGTTATGGGAATTTGGAAATGGCTCCACCAGTAATCAACCATTCCCTCCACCACAACAATACCCCGAACCTGTTTCAAATATTCAGATACCGGTAAAACTAACCGTCACCAATAATTATGGTTGTTCAAATTCTATAACACATCTTTTGCTGGTAGTAAACAATTGCTATATAGCCGTACCATCCGCATTTACGCCAAATGGTGACGGGCTAAATGATTTTTTATATCCATTAAATGCATATAAAACCAGAGATCTTACATTCAGTATTTTTAATAGGTTTGGTCAACGGATTTTTAATACAAACTCCTGGTTGAATAAATGGAATGGAAAATTTGGTAACCGGGATTCTGATCCGGGAACGTATGTGTGGTTTCTTAAATATACAGACATAGATACAAACAAATCTTTCTTTTTAAAAGGAACTTCCATCCTGATACGCTAACCGTCATTTTTTTAGGTGTTGTTATTACTTACATTTGCTCAAACCGAATGGTATGGAATATAAACCTGTTTACTATAGCAAATATCTTGAGCTTGATAAAATCCTGAATGCACAACATCCTGTAAGCGACCAGGAAATTCATTCAGCAGCACATGATGAGATGCTTTTTATTGTTATTCATCAGGCTTATGAATTATGGTTTAAACAAATTTTATTCGAAGTACAGTCGGTTATAGATATCATGCAGCAACCTGCGATTAATGATAATTCTTCAGACCTTCAATTAGTGGTTCATCGTTTAAGAAGAGTGGTGACAATTCTGAATGTTTTGGTGCAGCAAATTGATATTATGGAAACGATGACGCCAATGGATTTTCTGGAGTTTAGAGATATGTTGCGCCCTGCATCTGGTTTTCAAAGTACACAATTTAAAATACTTGAAGCAAAACTGGGATTACAATTTGAGCATCGTCATGGTCAGGAATATTATATTTCTCAATTAACTGCAGAAGATGTAGAAACAATTAAGATTGCAGAAAGCGGCGCTGCGTTATTACCCTTATTGAATAAGTGGCTGGAGAGGATGCCATTTTTAAATGAAGATGATTATTGGACAAGTGCGGATGCAGATGACAAACATACATTCTGGCATCAGTATGAAATAATTTATGCAAACAGTTTAGGAGAAGGAGAAAAAAATAATATTAAAAGTTTCAAAGAATTTTTCTTTGAAGAAAGAGCTGATAAAACTTTGAGTGCAACTGCATCCAGGTCAGCACTTTTTATTATGCTGTATCGCGGATTTCCAATGCTGGAATTACCTTTTCAACTATTGGATTGCCTGTTGGAACTTGACAATGAATTGGGCAACTGGCGTTCGCGGCATATGAATATGGTGAGAAGAATGATAGGTACCAGAACCGGAACAGGTGGAAGCACAGGTGCGGGTTATTTAAAAGGTGCTATGGATAAACATTTTATTTTTCGTGAGCTGGCACAACTGAATAGTTTCCTCATCAATAGAAGTAAATTACCGGCATTGCCTAAAAAATTGGTAGAGAAATTAGGATTTTGATTAAACGATATCCTTTAATTTTTGAATTACCTGGTCCACTTCATCTTTAGTATTGTGTTTACTAAAACTGAATCTTACCGTCACTCTGTTCGGATCATTATTTATAGCACGTATAACATGACTTCCCTGATCTGCGCCGGATGTACAGGCGCTTCCTCCGCTTGCACAGATATTATTGATATCCAGATTAAATAAAATCATTTCTGACTTTTCTGTTTTTGGAAAAGATGCACTTAAAACGGTGTATAAACATCTCCCTGAAATATCACCATTAAAACCAACAGAAGGTATATGTTGTTTTAATTGTTCCTGCATATATAATTTCAACGTGCCAATATTGACGCGATCTATTTCATAATTTCCAGCAGCGAGTTCGAGCGCTTTTGCAAACCCTACAATTCCATAAATATTCTCGGTTCCGGCACGCATATTTCTTTCCTGTGCACCACCGTGTAATAAAGGTTTGATGCGTACATTTTCATTTATGTATAATATGCCTACACCTTTTGGACCGTGAAATTTATGTGCGGCTCCCGTTATAAAATGTACCGGTGTATTTCTGAGATCAAAGGGAAAATGACCCACCGTTTGAACTGTATCACTGTGAAAAATGGCATTGTATAATTTACAGAGTTTGCCGGCAGCATCAATGTCAAGGATATTTCCGATCTCATTATTGGCATGCATCAATGATACAAGCGTTTTGTCTTCTGTTGAAGCCAGTAACTTTTCCAAATCTTCCAGATCGATATGTCCGTCAGGCAACAATTTTACATAGGAAACTTTCACCACATCCAGATGATCAAGATGTTCTACTGTATGAGAAACCGCATGATGCTCGATGGCGGAAGTAATAATATGTTTACAACCCAGATCCCTTACTGATGCCGCGATAGCAGTATTGTTACTTTCCGTTCCCCCACTTGTAAAAAAAATTTCCGCAGGATGCGCATTCAATATTTTCGCAACGCTTTTCCGTGCCGATTCAATAGCCATTCTTGTTTCTCTTCCATAAGAATAGATGGAAGATGGATTGCCAAATTTCCCTGTAAGAAAAGGCATCATTGTGTCTAATACCTGCGGGTCAAGCGAAGTGGTGGCAGCATTATCAAAATAAATACGATCCATTGTGTGCAGTTATCTTACAAAGATTCTTTAATGTCTTTCATCAGCCTCATGGCAATATTATCAGCTGTTGTAGCAAAGGAACTCTCTGAATAAATACGTATGATAGGCTCTGTATTGCTGCTGCGCAGGTGTACCCAATCATTATCAAATTCTATTTTTAAACCATCTTCTGTATTCACAGGATGATTTTTATATTTCTGACGAATCTTTTCCAGCAACTTAGATACATTCACTTCTTTTTCAAGTTCCAGTTTATTCTTACTGATGAAATAATCAGGATATTTTCCACGAAGTTGTTTGATACTTTTTTTGCTGTTAGCCAGGTGTGTAAGAAATAATGCAATGCCAATTAAAGCATCTCTTCCGTAATGCAAATCGGGAACAATTATTCCTCCATTTCCTTCACCGCCTATCACAGCCTGCACTTCTTTCATTTTTTGTACAACATTTACCTCTCCTACCGCGCTTGCATGATATTGGCCACCATGTTTAACCGTTACATCTTTCAGCGCCCGGGTACTGGATAAATTGCTTACTGTATTTCCTTTTTGCTTTTCTAAAATAAAATCTGCAACAGCTACCAATGTATATTCTTCTCCAAACATACTTCCGTCCTCACATACAAAACAAAGCCTGTCAACATCAGGATCAACAGCAATACCCAGCGTTGCTTTGGTTCTTATAACTTCCTGGCTCAAACCAGTAAGATTTTCGGGAAGTGGTTCAGGATTGTGTGCAAATTTGCCATTCATTTCTCCATTGAGAACTATAACTTCTTCAACACCCAGTTGTTTTAATAATAACGGAACAGCTATTGCACCTGTACTATTGATCACGTCCAGAACTATTTTAAAATTTGCAGCCGCAATTGCTTTTTTGTCTACCCATTTATAATTGATCACTTCATCAATATGAGATTGAAGTAATGAATTGTCTTTTGTGATGGTTCCCAACTGATCAACTGAAGCATAGATAATTCCGTCTTTTTCCGCTAATTCCAATACTTTTTTTCCTTCTTCCGCATTTATGAATTCACCCTTATGATTCAGAAGTTTCAGGGCATTCCATTCTTTAGGATTATGGCTTGCCGTAATAATGATTCCACCATGGCATTGTAGTTTTTTCACGGCCATTTCAATAGTAGGTGTAGTACTCAGATCTCCATCAATCACGTCAATACCTAATCCTATGAGCGTATTCATCACTAAATTCTGCACCAGTTCCCCGCTGATTCGTCCATCCCGCCCAATTACAACTTTACATTTCCTTTTTAAAGGAAGTTGCTGTGTTAGCCAGGTGCCATATGCTGCCGTAAACTTTACAATATCTTGCGGAGTGAGATTATCCTGAACTTGTCCGCCAATTGTTCCCCTTATTCCGGAAATACTTTTAATCAATGCCATTACTTACCAATTTTCCAGCCGCAAATATAACAAAACACGGCAGACGGTTAAGTGAATGTTCGATCTAAATTGCATTTTGGATGCAGGATGTTACATTTGTGCATGGAACCCTGGTTCAAAAACTGGTTTAATTCTCCTTATTATCATCTTTTATATTTCAACAGAGATGAGCAGGAGGCTGCAGCTTTCATCAACAAAATATTGCAACATTTACAACCAAAAAAAGGTGCTTCCATGCTGGATGTGGCCTGTGGCAAAGGACGGCATTCTTTACAACTGGCTTCGGCAGGTTACGATGTTACAGGAATTGACCTCAGTGAAGATAGTATCCGCGAAGCTTTGCCTTATGAACACGAACAACTTCATTTTTACAGGCATGACATGCGGTTGCCTTTTCGAATCAATTATTATGATTATGTATTTAATTTTTTCACCAGTTTCGGATATTTTAATACGGATAGAGAAAATAATAATGCGATCCATACGATTGCATCCGCATTAAAACCAAATGGAACTTTTGTTATGGATTTTCTAAATGTTCATTATTCTGAAGATCATCTAATTCATAAAGCTGATAAAGAAATTGATGGCGTGAATTTTTATATTACTAAATGGTTCGATGAAACGCATTTTTATAAAAAAATACAGGTAGAAGATGATCAGTTGGAAGAACCCTTAATATATACAGAGAAAGTTCAAAAATTTTCTCTTGGAGATTTTACAGATATGTTTGCTTACCAGGGAATGCAGATAAAAGAAGTGTTTGGAGATTATCAATTCAATTCGTATTCCGTAAAAAAGTCTCCACGTATGATTATGATTGCAGAAAAAATACGCTGATTATTTTTTCTTATTATTGATTAGCATCCAACGGGCAGTTTCATAATAAGCCGAAGTTAATTCCGACATAGATTTTTTTACAGAATCTTCCTGTTTTTTAGTAAGCGTTGGGCTATTAAATGTTATGGGCACCAGTTCCTCTTTTTGAATTCTGATATTCTTTCTGAAGAAGTATTGATCATTCACAACTCCGATCCATCCGGGAGCATGATACATTATAAAAGCAGCATGCTCTTTCTCACAATCATCAAGAATATCTCTGCCTAAAGTTGTATTTGTGTAAGGCTGCTGAATCATTCCGGCAATGGTAGGCAACACATCGATCTGGGAAACTGTTTCTGTATGTTTTTGAGGACTCAACAATGCGGGTGCATAAAACAACAACGGTACATGTTCATCACTTAAACGCTGAACTGTCCAGGCTGAAGGATAAACCGCAGATGCATTTCCTTCCACTCCATGATCTCCTACAAAAACAAAAATGGTATTATTAAAATAAGATTTTTTCTTAGCCGCTTCTATAAAAAGATGGATACTATGATCAGCATAAGCAAATGCATTAAATTCTTCTATGGATTCAAATCCGTATTTCTCTAATTCTTCTTTTGAAATATTTCTATTTTTAAAAGTTGTATCGCCTGCCGGAATATTAAATGGCCGGTGATTATCCGCTGTTTGAATGATGGCAAAAAATGGTTTTTGTTGCGCGGCCAGATGTTCGTTTGCTTCCAGGAAAAGATCCCTGTCACTTATTCCCCAAACATTTAATTTTTGTGCTTTATATTTTCCTTCTTCAAAAATTTGTATGCTATCTATATTTCTGAACAATCCATTAAAATTATTGAACTGACTTCTTCCACCGATAAAATAAAATTTTTCATAGCCTTCAAAATCATTTATGATCGTCCGCTGGTTAACAGAAGCCTCATTGCGGGTAGCAAATTTACTAAGCTGCACATCCGGTGTTCCGGAGATGATGGCAAACACGCCGCGGGCTGTGCCAAATGTGGGTGAAAAGCATCTGTCAAAAAAGATCCCCTCTCTCGCAAGTTGTTTAAAATATGGTGTGCTGTTGAGGG
>JBKJSZ010000087.1:0-4390 GCA_046593675.1 Ferruginibacter sp. | reverse complement strand
AATATTTCTTAAATAATAGCGTCCAATTATGGTCGCTATTATTTTTTAGAAGACGGCTCTCAATGAAGCTCTACCGGTATGAATAGTTCTTGTATCTCCCGGTCTCCTTCCTTCATATTGCAAACTGACTTCAATACCATTAACAAGTTGTTTGGTGAAATCGAATGTCCATAAAAAATTTTTGCCAGGCAATAATCCTTCTAATAAAATAAAACCGGCAGTTGAATTTGCAGAACCCGCATAACCGAAATAATTGATCTGATTATACGTAATTTTTGCGTTGATGGTACTGCTCGATAATATGTTATACCGCACATCTGCAGTGATGGCATGATTCACAGATCGCTCCAATGAATCAATCGTATTTGCTTTACGTGTATACGCATAACTGATCACTGTTCTGAAATTAGATTTATAGATATAAGTCAGAGATGGTTCTGCTGTATATTGAATAATGTTATAATTACGATTATTAAATTTGGCGCCGGATGTTGCCAATGTATTGTTCACTTTTCTTAAAGCAACTGTTGAGATAAAATTTTTATTCAGATTAATTCTGATCCTTGAAATTAAATTCTGCAATCCACGGCTTTCAAATCCATATGCTAATAATGATTTAGATGAACTTTTACTGTGCGTAAATTCAAATCCCCATTTGATACTGGTTCTGTTATAATATAATGTATTGGAAAAATAAGAGGAAAGGCTGATCAATGAAGTATCCAATAATTCCTGCCTGAATGGATTAAATAAAAAATTACCATTATAAATATTTTTTTTACTTATTTGCAAGGCAGATGATGTAGATGATTGCTTAATTATTTTAAAAATTTTATTTTTTGTTTGGGTAATCAAAAGTTTGGGTTCCAGTTCAATACTATAATTAAACTGAAGATAATTTGCTTTCACATAACTGCTACCTGGTGTAAAAACTCTTATATATTTTTTCTGATCCTGAAAAACAGCCAGTTCAAATTCATTTAATTCGGGAATTCCATTATTGTTATAATCAATCCAGGTATATTCGCCCTGTCCGGCTGGCACCTCAACATAGGTGAACTCGCGACGTTGTTCCTGTCCTGCACCTAATTCATATAAAAAGTTGCCTGTTAAAAACCCTTTTATTTCATTGATAGTATATTCTGTTCTTCCTACAATACTGCGATCCGGTTTCAAACGACTTAATCCATTTAATATTTTTAATTCACGGTAAGTGAAGTTAAATTTCACCTGATGCTTTTCATTTTTCAATAACTCGGTAAATGCTAAGAAATTATCACTTTTATCGGTTAGTATTAATTTATTGGAAACTGGCAACTGGTCGCGTCTCGTAAAATACGTCAATCCCCAGCGGTTAAGTTTTAAATCATTAGACCTTATACCGGTTTCATATACTACAAAACCAAAACTTACATTAGCTAAAGTATCGCTGTTTCCGTCTTGCACTTTATTATATTCTCCTGTATATTTTATATATACATTCAGTGAATTGATCTTTTTAAATGTCTTATAAATATTGATGGAGGGCCGCAAAAAATTACCGGTAATTTGGTTGTAATTGAAGTGAACATTATTCAAACGAGAGTTGATCTTATATCCATTTATATTTTGGAATTGTTCCATTACATGTCTTAATCCATGGTAATTATCACTTCTGTTGTAGCTCGTAACATCATATTTAAAAAAGTTTTGTTTGGGATCTTCCATTTTAAAAGTCCCGGAAAATATATTTTCGTCTGCTGCACCTGTTTCATATGGAAGACTCCAATCCCGGAAAAATTCTACATTACGTAATCGTTCCAGAGCACGAAATTCATTTGCTACATATTCATACCCTGCTGCTGATGAAAATTTCAAAAGGGAATTGAATAATTTAAGAGGTAATTCTTCATTCTTCAACATTAACTTCAGACCAACACCTTTATCATTTTTTTTATCTCTTGCCGAAAAAAGGTTTATATCATAATCAGATATGGCTCCTTCGAGTGAAAATATAGTTTTGGGTGAAAATTTATATTCTCCACCAACAGCTAATACCTGTAATTTCTTGGGTGTTATCAGTAAAGTCACGGGCTGCCAATCACCACCATTTGGAGAAATCCATTCAAAGGATTGTCCGTTGGTGGCATTTCTTAAAGGCATATAACTACCTTTTCCCGGCCCCAGGTATGAAAAAGCAACGTTATACAATGTCGCAGCCGGATTGCCGGATAATTTATATATAGGAAACAATTGCCCGTTATACAGTGTATCTTTTTTCTCGTATAATATTTTTGAAACAGCGAAGGTATCTTCTACAGAATTATCATAATATGCCAATGAGAGACTATCGCCTATCTCGGATAGAAACTGTTTCTGACGATTATCCAGAACCTGGTCTATCGAAGAATTTTTTGCATCTGAATTTGTATAATACGAAGTGGTAATGGAAAATTTATTTTTCCAGTTGGCCGTATTGGTCGCATAAATTTGTGCGTTCAGGAAATTACGATCGGAATATTCAAATTCTACCTGTATCCTTACATCTTTTGTTATAAGGCGTTTGGGTGTGAATGTAATTTCTGCTGTATTGTAGTTAATTACATAATCCTGATCTTCCCCACGCTGCATTAACTGACCATCAATATACACTCTTTCTGTTCCTGCAAGAATTACAAAATATAATTCATTATTTGCACCTCTTAATCTGTATGGACCCTGGTTACCTTCGAGTGGAGAGAGCAATTGCCTGTTGAATTTTCCTTTTGCAACCGCGCCACTAATTAATGAAGTATTATTAACTGCACCTATTTTATTTTCGGTCAGAAAAGAAACACCCTGAATACGTTTATAAAAATTTAAAAAATAATTTTTATTCTGACGAAGATCAAGGTCACCGAAGTTGACTTCCCATTTTTGTTTTTTTATCTGGAGAAAAATCCTGTCAAAATCGCGAAGGTCCTGCGTATTTCCTTCCGGCTGAACAGGCAGATTATTATCCGTGATGGCCGCGGTGAGTTGCAGGCTATCACCAATAAAACCCTGTAATTGCAGATTCATACTGGAGTTCACAATGGCATCCTGGTTATTGCCAAATGATAATGCTCTCCCAAAACTTCCCTCAGAATGTAAACTTCCAAAATTAAAAATGGCATTTTCAGCTTTGGAAGTTTTTATTACAAAAGGATGTTCAGCAATAAAATTATAGCGGATGCTATCATAATTATAGCGTTGTGTTTTCGCATTTAATCTATAGGGAAAAACGCGATAAATAACATACAGATTGTTTGTATCCGGAAATGAAATGAATTGCAAACGTGCATTCATTTCATCTAACTTATAAGTGGACATTTCTATTCCGGGAATTGAAAATGTACCAGGTACAATACTCAGGCTATCTAATTGAATGATGCCTTTTTGGATTAGGATATTTTTTTTGCGCAGATTGGATAGCGGAGTCAATTGGGCAAATGCATTGCTCAATGTCATCAATAAAACAGCCAGCAGGTATATCCTTTTGTAATTCAAATGATTTGGATGATGACTAAAAATAACACATATTCTGCGTTGATGGAAACGTAAAAGCCGGGAAGTCTGACGACCTTCCGGCTTTACAAACATATTTTACCAGAACTACTCTTCGGTTGATAACCCAGCCGTTAAATATTCTTTATTCATACGAGCAATATGAGCTACAGAAATCCCTTTAGGACATTCCGCTTCACATGCATACGTATTGGTGCAATTTCCAAACCCTTCTTTATCCATTTGAGCAACCATATTTAATACACGGGATTCTCTTTCCGGATCACCCTGAGGCAATAAAGCAAGCTGAGACACTTTTGCTCCCACAAACAACATGGCGCTTCCATTTTTACAGGTGGCCACACAAGCGCCACAACTAATACACGAGGCAGCCAGGAACGCTTCATCTGCATTTTTCTTATCAATAGGAATGGCATTTGCATCCACCGCATTTCCGGTGTTTACAGAAACATATCCACCGGCCTGGATAATTCTGTCGAAAGCACTGCGATCAACCACCAGATCTTTTAATACCGGAAAGGCTGTACTTCTCCAGGGTTCCACAACAATGGTTTCACCGTCTTTAAACGCACGCATGTGTAACTGGCAGGTTGTATTCTGCTGCCATGGACCATGCGCCTGGCCATTGATGTACATGCTGCACATTCCGCAAATTCCTTCCCGGCAATCATGATCGAATGCAATCGGTTCTTTGCCTTCCACTACCAGTTGTTCATTCAACACATCGAACATTTCCAAAAAACTCATTTCCGAAGAAATATTTTTTACCTGGTAAGTTTCAAATAAACCTTTTGATTTGGAATTTTTCTGACGCCAGATTTTTAACGTCAGGTTCATATGATAATGTTCCATAGTTTTTTGTTTG
>JBKJSZ010000027.1:0-5569 GCA_046593675.1 Ferruginibacter sp. | reverse complement strand
GTTTCGACCGCTTCGCGTGATTTATGATTGCATGGACGAATTGTCAGCGTTTAAATTTGCTCCTGCAGAAATTATTGAATTGGAAAAAAATATGTTTCAAAAAGCGGATCTTGTTTTTACGGGCGGACATTGTTTGTACGAAGCAAAACAGAATTGTCACCATAATATCCATCCTTTTCCCAGCAGTATTGATAAGGAACATTTTTCAAAAGCAAGAGCTGATGTAAATGATCCGGCCGACCAGGCACATATACCGCATTTGCGAATTGGATTTTACGGTGTAATAGACGAACGTTTTAACATCAACCTTATCCGCGAAGTTGCTTTGTTAAAACCTGACTGGCATTTTATATTAGTAGGTCCGGTTGTAAAAATTCATCCGGATGATTTGCCACGCAATAAAAATATTCATTATCTCGGAGGTAAATCTTATCAGGAATTACCGGAATATCTTGCCGGCTGGGATATTGCCATGATCCCATTTGAAAATAATGAATCAACAAAATTTATCAGTCCTACAAAAACACCGGAATATTTAGCGGCAGGAAAACCAGTCATCTCTGCATCAATACGCGACGTTGTAAAACCTTACGGTGAACTGGAACTCGTTCATATTGCAGATACTACAGAGGAATTTATTGCAGCAGTGGAAAAAGAACTTGCCACTACAGATAAAACAGTTTGGAGTAAAAAAGTAGATCAATATATCTCTCAGATTTCATGGGACAAAACATGGAACCGCATGATGAAACTAGTTGATGAATTACTTCCTGTTGAAAAAAGTTTCAGAAAAAATGTTACCAATGCTATTGTTGCTGAAACAGCTACAGCCGGAAGGCCTGTAACAAAATAGAATGTATATGATACATATATCAGAAAAAAGGCCGGAAATATGGGCCGGTATAGAGTGTACGATTAACCGGCTAAAATCGGGATATATTGATCAATTGGAATTATGCGGCCACTATGAAAGAGAAGACGACCTTGATGCGATTGCAGATCTTGGGATCACCAAATTACGTTACCCGATTTTATGGGAAAAACATCAGCCTGTAAAAAATATCCAAATAGATTTTTCCTGGGTAGAAAAACGCTTGTTGCGTTTACGTGAATTGAATATAGAACCCATTGCAGGTTTGATGCATCATGGTTCCGGACCTGCATTTACAGATCTATTAGATCCGAAATTTCCGGAATTGTTAGCGGCTTATGCGAAAACGGTTGCTACTAAATTTCCGTGGATAAATTATTATACACCGGTAAATGAACCATTAACCACCGCCCGTTTTTCAGGCTTGTATGGGATATGGTATCCGCATAAAAAAAACGATGTGAGCTATGTAAAAATGCTGCTCAATCAATTAAAAGGAATTGTATTAAGTATTCAGGAAATAAGGAAAATAAATCCTGATGTAAAATTAGTGCAGACGGAAGATCTTGGAAAAACGTACAGTACTAAATTGCTGGATTACCAGGCACGTTTTGAAAATCACCGGAGATGGCTTACGTTCGATATTTTGTGTGGACAGTTCACAGAAGAACATCCGCTCTGGAAATATTTTATCAGGCTGGGAATCTCTGTGAAAACTATGGAATTTTTTTTAGAAAATGTTTGTAGTCCTAATATAATTGGTGTAAACCATTATGTAACATCAGAACGATACCTGGATCATCATATTGAAAAATATCCTGTATCCACACATGGAGGTAACACACTTCATAATTATGCAGATGTTGAGTTAGCTCGGGTGCCGTATGATAAACCGTATGGCTTTAAATTGTTAATGAAAGAATTGTGGGACCGCTATCGTTTACCTGTTGCCGTTACAGAAGCGCATCTTCATTGTTCGAGGGAAGAGCAGATGAAATGGTTCCGTGAAATTTATGAATCCTCTTGTGAATTGAAAAAACAAGGAATGGATGTGCGTGCAGTTACCGCATGGAGCGTTTTAGGAGCGTATGGCTGGAATAAATTATTAACCTGCGAAAACGGAGAATATGAGAGAGGAACTTTTGATGTGAGCTCAGGACAACGGCGCCCAACTGCCATGGTAAATATGATCAAAAAATTAGTGGAAAAAGGAAATTTTTCCAGCCATGTACTTTCCGGACAGGGTTGGTGGAAATGTGATTCACGTTTCTATTTCAATAAAAATAAATTAATTCAGATGGATCAGATGCAACATGATGGACAACCCATACTGATCATCGGCAAACGTGGAACGTTGGGTAAAGCGTTTAGCAGGATTTGTCATTTGCGTTCCCTCAAACATATTTTATTAAGCAGAGAAGATGTTGATATTTGCCGTTATGAGGACATTGAGAATGTGATACAAAAATATAATCCATGGGCAATCATTAACGCGGCAGGATATGTTAGAGTTGATGATGCCGAAGTGGAAAAATTAAAATGTTTCCGGGAAAATACTACAGGGCCAGAACAACTGGCTATTGCCTGCAGAAGATACGGGATCAAATTCATGACATACTCTTCCGACCTTGTATTTGATGGAAAGAAAAATGCACCATATGTAGAATCTGATCCTGTAAATCCGATGAATGTATATGGAAAAAGTAAGGCAAATGCGGAGAGCATTGTAATGAATATCCATCCCAGCAGCCTTGTGATCAGGACGAGCGCTTTTTTTGGTCCATGGGATCAGCAAAATTTTATGTATAAAGTATTGCAGGCACTGGATGAAAGAATAAAATTTCCCGCAGCAAAAAACATGGAGGTTTCGCCAACATACGTTCCACATTTAGTGAATGCTTCACTTGACCTTTTAATTGATGAAGAATATGGGATTTGGCATCTTACCAATAATAGTGGAATGAGTTGGTATGAATTTGCAGGAATGGTTGCAGATATGGCAGGCTACGATAAAAAATATATAGTGGAAGAAAGAAATATGCCAACTGCGGCAAGGCCTTCTAACAGTGTTTTGCATAGTGAGAAAGGAATTTTGATGCCTTCGCTCGATATTGCTTTGCAGGAATATTTTTCAGAAACTATGGTATTGATTTAATAAAACAAACATACAGATTAGGATGCATGCATATGATTATGTTATAGTAGGAGCAGGATTATTCGGAGCCACATTTGCACACCAGGCAAAAAAAGCCGGGAAAAAATGTTTGGTCATAGACAGAAGAAATCATGCAGGAGGAAATATTTATTGCCGTAATGAACATGGCATAAATATTCATCATTATGGTGCACATATTTTTCATACGAATGATACTAATATCTGGAATTTTGTAAATTCTTTTGTGGAATTCAACAGGTATACAAATACGCCTGTTGCCAATTATAAAGGCGAGATCTATAATCTTCCTTTTAATATGAATACTTTCTATGCCTTATGGAAAGTAAAAACACCTGAAGAAGCTGCCGCAAAAATTCAGGAGCAAATTGCCTCTTTGAATATTAGCGTACCAAAAAATTTAGAAGAACAAGCATTAAAATTGGTGGGTCCGGACATTTATGAAAAATTGATAAAAGGCTATACTGAAAAACAATGGGGGAGAAAAGCAACTGAACTTCCTGCATTTATTATAAAACGTTTGCCAGTAAGATTTACCTATGATAACAATTATTTCAATGATAAATACCAGGGAATACCGATTGGCGGATATAATAAAATTACAGAAGGTTTACTGGAAGAAATTGAGGTAAAATTAGAAACTGATTTTTTTGCAGACAGAGTCTATTTTGAATCCATCGCAGATAAGATAGTGTTCACAGGACCGTTGGATGAATATTTCGATTTCCGTTTTGGTGAATTGGAATACCGGAGTTTACGTTTCGAACATCAGCATCTGGAAATTCCAAATTACCAGGGTAATGCAGTGGTGAATTATACGGAAGCGGAAATACCTTACACGAGAATTATAGAACACAAGCATTTTGAATTCGGTACACAACCCACCACAGTGATCACAAAGGAATATCCTTCTGAATGGAAACGCGGTATGGAACCATATTATCCCGTAAATGATGAGGCTAATAATAAACGTTTTTCAAAATACCAGGAGCTCGCCGAAAATGAAAAAAATGTTTTATTCGGAGGAAGATTGGCGGAATATAAGTATTATGATATGCACCAGGTAATTGGCTCTGCATTGGTAAAAGCTAAAAGAGAATTTGCCGATTTGAAAAGCGCTGAAAGTATTAATTCTGATGCTGATTTTTTTTAATAGAAATCTAATTTGTATTCTTTGTTCATCTTTTTTTCTTTGTTGTGAAAATACAAGGCTGAAAAAAACATATACCGGTTCATTATCTTTAAGTCATATTTTAATTGTGATGCTTGTAAGAATTTTAATTTTCCTTTTTATCTTCAGTTGTTTTTCCTGCCATCACTATAAGGAGCAGGAGCGTATTAAATTTGATGCTGCAAAATGGAAAGTTCAGCAGGAAAATGATTTCCCCTACCGCGATGCGATGTTGGACGATCTCATTTCTAAAAATTTTTTAAAAGGAATCAATAAAGAAACGTTGATTAATTTATTAGGATTGCCCTACAAAAATGATAATAATTACCTGTTTTACAGGATAACCCGGCAAAGTCTGGGTGCTTTCACCCTGCATACTAAAACACTGGTTATAAAAATGGATAGTTCAGGATTGGTACAAACTGTGAAAATTCATCAATAATTTTATATAATAAATTGAAAATTTCAAATTAAAAATCCGTCCCGTTGTTAATCTGTATATATCAATTTGCATCTATCATTTCTCATTAAAATGCAGTTTTTCATCCAGTATTGAACATTTCTTCCTATATTCGCCGCCCGAAAAGAACATTTTCGGACACATTTCCCACATGGCTCCATAAGTTTTCCGGAGATTCCGGAAGCGCCAGCAGGGAGTAACTAAAAAAAGTTATGTAATGCCAAAGGTAAAAACCAACAGTAGTGCCAAGAAGCGCTTCAAAGTTACCGGTACAGGAAAAATCACTTTCCAGAAAGCTTTCAAACGTCACATCTTAACCAAAAAAAGTACAAAACGTAAACGCGGCATGCGCAAGGATGGTATTGTTGCGGATTCAAACATGCATTTCGTGAAGAGATTACTCGGAATGAAATAATTGATTTACAAAAATAACTTTTAAAAAAAATTAAGATATGCCACGTTCAGTAAATGCAGTTGCCAGCAGAGCACGCAGAAAAAGAATTCTCAAAGCCGCTAAAGGATATTACGGCAAACGTAAAAATGTTTATACCGTTGCGAAAAACGTAATGGAAAAAGGACTTACATACAGTTATGTAGGCCGTAAATTAAAAAAGCGCGAATACCGTACATTATGGATCGCACGTATTAATGCTGCTGTTAGGGCAGAAGGGATGACGTACAGTGTTTTCATTAACAAGATTGCTGCGAAAGGTATTGACCTTAACAGAAAAGTTTTGGCTGATCTTGCCATGAACGAACCTGAAACATTCAAGAAGCTGATTGATTCTGTAAAATAATCCTCCACGATAATTTTATATTAAACCGTTCCTTTGTGAACGGTTTTTTTATATAAAGTAAAGATTACAATTACCTTTGCGCTTTCTTCATTTCAAA
>JBKJSZ010000002.1:0-2761 GCA_046593675.1 Ferruginibacter sp. | reverse complement strand
TCAGGAGTTAACTTATTATGGACTGGATATTTATAAAAAACGACAATTGCCCGAATTGCTTCATGCGCTGGCAGATATTCCGGGATTAGAATGGATTCGATTACATTATGCTTATCCATCTAAATTTCCAATGGAGATAATTGATGCGATGAAGGCAAGGCATAACATCTGCAAATACCTAGATATTCCTTTGCAACATGCGTCTAATAAGATGCTGAAAGCTATGAAGCGTCAGATCACTCGTGAAGAAATGGAGTTGCTGATTGCAGATATTCGTGAACGTATTCCGGGCATTTGTTTACGAACCACATTGATTGCAGGTTTCCCCGGAGAAACAAGAGAAGATGTAGAAGAATTAAAAACTTTTTTACAAAAAATGCGTTTCGACAGAGTAGGAATATTTACATACAGTCATGAAGAAGATACCTCGGCACATGAACTGATAGATGATGTTCCGGAAGAAGAAAAAGAAGCACGTGCACAGGAGATCATGGAAGTACAACAGGAAATTAGCCTGGAAGCAAATGAAGCAAAAGTTGGACAAATATTAAAAGTACTCGTAGATAAAAAAGAAGCAGGACGATTTATTGGCAGAACAGAATTTGATAGTGTGGAAGTTGACAATGAAGTGATCATCAACTCAGATAAAAAATTGAAGATCGGTGAATTTGTGATGGTAAAAATTACCAAAGCTTTTGATTATGATCTGGAGGCAGAGTTAATTGTATAATGTATCTAACTTCATGAGATGAATTGTAACGTGGCTTATATTCCATATAATGAGACAGGGAAATTCAGTAAACTGGTATTGGATTATATAGAAGGAAAGGATGAATTAAAACCATTTTATGAAAACGCATTTGATCTTGAAGGCATAAAAAAATCCATTGATTTAAAAAGTTCATTCAACTACCGGCAAGAACTTTTTTCTATTTTATCGGAACAGTATAAAAGTGTACAAACCAAGGATGCTGTTCAACAGAATATAAAAAAGTTATTAGCAGAAAATACTTTTACGGTTTGCACGGCACATCAGCCTAATCTCTTTACAGGACCGCTTTATTTTATTTATAAGATTGCACACGCCATACAACTGGCAAACAGATTATCCAAAGATTTTCCTTTACAGCAATTCGTACCCGTTTATTACATGGGTGTAGAAGATGCAGACCTGGAGGAACTGGGGCATATTTATGCGTCTGAAAAAAAATATACCTGGAAAACAACACAAACCGGCGCTGTGGGAAGAATGGTGGTGGATAAAAATCTTACACAATTGATTGATGAACTGGAGGCACAATATTCTGTAAATGCATTTGGTAAGGAGATTATCCAAAATTTAAGAAATGCTTATGTTGAAGGAATTACCATTCAGCAGGCAACTTTTAATTTAGTAGATAGTTTATTTGGCAAATATGGACTGGTTATTTTATTACCGGATTCTCCTGATTTCAAAAAACTATTTAAACCGGTCATACTAAAAGAATTGACTGAACAATTTTCCCGGGCTGAAGTAGAGAAAACGATTTCGGCATTTCCTGAAAAATATTCAGTGCAGGCAGCAGGCCGGGCATTGAATTTATTTTATCTCGTTGACAATATCCGTGAACGAATTGTTTCAGAAAATAATGGATATTCCATATCCAATACAAATTTATTTTTTTCAAAGGAAGAATTATGGCAGCAGGTGGAATTTCATCCGGAAAGGTTTAGTCCTAATGTAATTTTGCGCCCGGTATTTCAGGAAATTATATTACCAAATGTTGCATTCATTGGTGGAGGAGGAGAGATAAGTTATTGGCTCGAACTGAAAAATGTATTTAAAAAAGCAGAGGTACCAATGCCCGTACTGGTATTAAGGAATTCTTTTCTTTTTATACAGGCGAAGCAGCATGCATTAATTTCAAAATGGGAGCTGAATTTTATTGAATTATTTCAACCTTCCTCAATAATTTTAAAGCAACTCATCGGGCAACAAACTACTCATCAGCTTTCATTAGATGATCCAAAAGAGCAATTGGAAAAGGTATATGAAATCATTTCTGAATCTGTTTCTAAGATTGATACCGGTTTACAGCAACATGTAGCAGCATTAAAGCATCTGGCTATTGAAAAAATTAAAAAGGTAGAAAAGAAAATGTATCGTGCGGAAAAGAAAAAATTTGAAGCCATGGAACGCCAGTTTAATAAGTTGTACCAACAACTTTTTCCGGATGCGAATTTACAGGAGAGAGAACAAAATCTTATTGAATATTATGCTGTATATGGCTCTGATTTTATTGATATGATTGTTCATAATTCAGAAAATCCTTCACAGGAATTTTGTATCATTTCTGAAATAAAAACAACCTAACAGGTTGTGGGACCTGTTAGGTTGTTTATGAAAATTTTTTATTTAAAATCAGCTTCGGTTATTCCTTCATTGATCTTCACTTCTGTAACTTTCATGGGTATTTCCTGTTCACCTATAGTTTGTGTAATAGCATAAGGAACCATTATGTTTCCAAACTTTCTATAGTCAGCATATTCAGTTATTTGCATAATTTCCTGACCACCTTCAGATATGGTGGTTTCTTCACGAAGTAGTAAACCTGTTTTTGTTGAAAAATATTCAATATTTGTTTTACCGCTTGGTTTGGTCACTTTAATTTTATAAGCATCTTCAGCACCTACTTTTCCTGTGCCTGTATAAAGAATTTTAAAATCAGCGCCTACATAATATAATTGTGGAATAACGCCCTTTTCATCATTCATTTCTTTT
>JBKJSZ010000377.1:0-3899 GCA_046593675.1 Ferruginibacter sp. | reverse complement strand
ATCCAGCAAAAATTTTTCAGCATGTTTACATTTGAATTCAAAATCATGTTCATCTGTATTTGGAGTAAAACGAATTTCTTTAACCTCACTGGTTTTAGATTTCGCTTTCATTTCCTTTTTCTTCTTTTTCTCGTCGTAAAGGAATTTATTATAATCGATGATTTTACAAACCGGAGGATTAGCACCAGGTGAAATTTCTACAAGATCAAGTTGTTGAGACTGAGCAATTTTAAGTGCCTCTGCTGTTGAAAAAACACCTACTTCAACATTTTCACCTACAAGCCGGACTTCCGGTACTTTGATCATGTGATTGGTACGATGTTCCTGTTGTTGTTCTTTTTTAAATCGTGGATTAAACGCACCTCGTGGTGCCCGTGGAGGAAATGCCATTTATTGATTTTAATTTACAATGTTGTTTTTTCGGTTTGTCCGAATGGTTATTAATATAATATGATCAGTCTTCTGATCTGTTTTTTATTTCAGTAGAAATATCTAACATAAATTGATCCAATGATCGGCTTCCCAGATCACCTTTTCCCTGACGCCTTATGGAAACATGTTTTTCGTTCATTTCTTTTTCCCCGATCACCAACATATAAGGAACTTTGGCCAACTCTGTATCCCGGATTTTTTTGCCGATCTTTTCGCTGCGATCATCTATTTCAACACGAATATCAGCATTTTTCATTGTTTCCAAAATTGTATTTGCATAATCCATGAACTTATCGCTGATTGGTAAGATCTTAACTTGTAAAGGTGCCAGCCAAACAGGGAATTTACCTGCATAATGTTCCAACAAAAACCCGATAAATCTTTCATGCGTTCCCAGAGGAGCCCGGTGAATGATCAGTGGTGTTTCTGCCATATTATCTTTATTGGTAAACTCCAGACCAAAGCGCTTGCCTTGTGCGAAATCTACCTGGTTTGTTGCCAGCGTAAATTCTCTTCCGATTGCACTCCAGATCTGCACATCTATTTTCGGTCCGTAAAATGCTCCTTCATCCTGTACTTCCACGTAAGGAATATTACTTTCGATTAATACCTTTCGAACCATTTCTTCTGTTTGTTGCCACAACTCGGGTTCATCAATATATTTCTTACCCAATTTAGAAGGTTCATGAAGACTTAACCGCATTACATATTTATCGATACCAAAAATTTTGAAATACTTCACGTACATATCATTCACCGCACGAAATTCCTGTGCAAATTGCTCATGTGTACAGTAAATATGTGCATCATTCATATGTAAGCAACGAACTCTCATCAATCCAAACAACTCGCCACTTTGTTCATACCGGTAACAAGTACCGTATTCGGCAAGGCGTAACGGCATATCTTTATAACTCTTAGGTTCCGCACCGAAAATTTTATGATGATGCGGACAATTCATTGCTTTGAGATAGTATTTTGTTCCATCCAATTCCATTGGCGGATACATACTTTCTTCATAATAAGGCAAATGCCCGCTAGTTAAATACAAACTTTCTTTAGCAATATGCGGTGTAACTACTCTTTTATAACCGGCTTTATTTTCCGTTTCCTTTGCCAGTTTTTCCAGTTCTTCAATGATGACAGTTCCGTTTGGCATCCATAAAGGAAGGCCTTGCCCGATATCATCATCAAACGTAAAAATGCTTAACTCTTTTCCAAGTTTTCTATGATCTCTTTTCTTGGCTTCTTCCAGCATCTGCAAGTATTCTTCCAACTCTTTTTGATTGGGAAATGTTACTCCGTAAACCCGTGTGAGTTGTTTATTTTTTTCATCTCCTTTCCAATAAGCACCTGCAATGCTTGTTAGCTTTATTGCTTTTATAAAACCTGTATGCGGAATATGCGGACCACGGCACAAATCGGTAAAATTTCCTTGTGTATAAAAGGTAATTTCTCCATCATTCAAACTCTGAAGAAGATCTAATTTATATTCGTCTCCTTTTGCCGTAAAATAATTTATGGCTTCCGTTTTAGAAATTGCCTTACGGGTAAAACTGCTATTTTGTTTTGCCAGTTCATTCATTTTTTTTTCTAATATGGCCAGATCTTCATCCTGCATTTTACGATCGCCCAGATCCATATCATAATAAAAACCTTTTTCAATGGCCGGACCCACCCAAAATTTCACGCCGGGAAAAGTGGCTTCCACTGCTTCTGCCATTAGATGCGCTGATGAATGCCAGAATGTTGATTTAGCATTATTGTCATCCCACGTCAGCAATTGTACACTGCAATCGTTTTGCAATGGCAGTGAAGCATCTGTTGTTTGTCCATCAATGTTTGCAGCCAGCACTTTTCTGGCAAGCCCTTCGCTGATTGATTTCGCTATATCAAGCGCTGTTGCTCCTTTATTGTATTCTCTTACAGAACCATCCGGTAATGTTATCTTTATCATGTACTGAAACGCTGGTTTTTTGAACGGCAAATTTAACGAAGTCTTTGCTAGTATGAGAATATCTTTGATGGTTGATTTATTATTGCAGTTCCGAAAAGGTGTGTGATTCAATTATGAAAAAAATTTTACTCCTTCTTTTTACCGGATTTTTGGTACATAATGTTTCGGCCCAAAAAATAAAAGGGCAATGGAAAGGTATTTTTATTGATAAGAGTACAAGCCGGCCAAACTGGGGAGGTGATGAATGTGAGTATGTGTTGGAACTCGAATTGGTTGGCACTACAATCAGCGGCTATTCTTACACTTATTTTACGGAAGGCGGCAAACGTTTTTACACGATATGTAAAGTGAAAGGCTATTTTAATCCGAAATTAAAATATGCAGAAATTAAAGAAACAGAACGTACTAAAACCAATGTACCTACAGAAATCGGCAATTGTTTACAAATACATAAACTAAATTATTCTGCAGGAAAAGATGGAGAAACGCTTAAAGGAAATTGGGTTCCTCAACCTAAACAAAAAGGTGATTGCGGATTTGGCGTAACTGAATTAACCAGAAGAACGCTACAAAATAATTTCCCCGGATTTAATACAGGTGTGGCAAAGAATATCCCTCCAACAAAAAATAAAATCATTCCACATAAAACTATCACCAAAGTTCCAACTCACAGTATTGCAAAAAACAATAAAAAACTGCCTGTCAAACCCGGAAAAGTTTTAAAACCTGTAGATGTAGCGGTACTAAAGCCGGAATCTGAGATAATAAAGCCAACTGTTTCAGAAGTTGTTGTATCAACACCACCGCCTGCTGAATATCGAAAAAGAAATTTCAATATCTTAAAAACATTTGAAGTTAATAATGACATTATAAAGGTTGATCTATACGATAATGGCGAGATAGATGGCGACAGCATTTCTCTTGTTTACAACGGGAGATTGATATTGAACAATAAAAAATTATCTGATAAACCTATTACCGTAAAATTGAATGTTGATACAGAAAGCGATATAAATGAACTGATGATGTTTGCTGAAAATCTTGGCACAATTCCACCTAATACTGCTTTAATGATTGTTACAGATGGTAATAACCGTTATGAAGTAAGGATAACTTCTGATCTTGAAAAAAGCGGGGTGATACGATTTGTGCATAAAGTGAAATAACAAATCTGAAAACAAGTATAGAGATATTCTTCGCTAAAATTTAAAATTCCAGGTAACAGCAGGGATGATTGGAAAAATGGAAACCTGTTTTGCCTGTACATTTAAAGTTCCGTCAGCTGGATTTCCGGTTTGATCATAATAAATAAAATAGGGATTTTGCCTGCTGTAAGCATTGTATATACTAAAAATCCATTCCGTTTTTATTTTTCGTTTCTCATTTTTAAAGGGAGTAAGCGTTGCGGCAAGGTCTAACCGATGGTAGGAAGGCAAACGGTATTGATTGATCCGGCTATATTCCTGCGTTAGAACATTTCCTACCACATAAAATCTTTGCGGCAATGTAG
>JBKJSZ010000336.1:0-4991 GCA_046593675.1 Ferruginibacter sp. | reverse complement strand
TTTTGCTGCATCAATCATCAATAACAATTCCATGAGATTATCTGCCGGTGCAAATGTGCTCTGAACCAGAAATACAAATTCTCCTCTGATACTTTCCAAAAATTCTACACTAATCTCACCGTCACTAAATTTTTGAATATTCACTTTACCAAGTGGCTGACCAAATCTTTTTGCAATTTTTTCCGCCAGATACTGCGATCCTGTACCCGAAAAAATTTTTGCATTTGATTCCATGTAAATGTTTGTTATCGTTTATCTAAAAGAAGTTGTGCGAAAATACAGTTTGTTACAGCACTTCAAAACTTTTAATATGGAAGGTTCTATAAAATTATGGGCAGAAGACGACAGGCCACGGGAAAAAATGTTGACAAAAGGCGCGTCAGCTCTTAGTGATTCTGAGTTACTCGCTTTATTAATCACCAATGGAAATAAAGAAAAATCTGCAGTTGATCTGGCAAAAGAAATTTTAACTTCCTGCAAAAACAACCTTCATGTGCTGGCAAAGATGAGTATAAAAGATTTTCAGAAAGTGAAAGGTATTGGTATGGCAAAATCGGTGATCATTACTGCAGCCATGGAACTTGGCAGAAGAAGAGATGCCGGAAATATTTATGAATTGCCAGTGATAAAAAGCAGTTTTCAAATTGCAGAATACCTGAAAACAATTTTACAGGACCTGAACCATGAAGCTTTTGCCATTATTTTTTTAAACAGAGCCAATAAAATCAAACATTTTGAAATCATTAGTAAAGGCGGAATAACCGGTACCGTTGCAGATCCCCGCCTCATTTTAAAAAAGGCCGTTGAAGAGGAAGCTACCTCCATTATTTTATCACACAATCATCCTTCCGGTAATTTAAAGCCAAGCAGGGCAGATGAAGAACTTACGCAGCGTATCAAACAGGCCGCAAGTTATTTTGACATTAAAGTGCTTGATCACATTATTGTAAGTGATGAAGGATATTTTAGTTTTGCTGATGAAGGCATTTTATAAAAATGCATATAAATATATACAAATTTCGAATTCTATAAATTGGTTTTTAGTTGAAGCATGCGAAATATCTTAATAAATTACAAACTGTAGGATGCGAAAAAAAGACCTCCACTTATCAAGCAGATTGGATATTTATATGCTATGAATCAGTTTTCCTCATTCTATAAATGGTTTTCCGCTTCTGGAAAGTTAAACTGAATGACTTAACCCACATTTGCCCCAAATTTAAACTGTACATGAGATTTAAACATATAAATATTGCTCTCCTTTCATTGGTAAGTTTTACATCAAAAGCGCAAGACAGCTCTAAAATATTAAAGGAAGTATTTGTAATCGGCTACAAAACGGTAAATGGCGTAGGGCGTTTGATGGATGTGAAAGACGGAATTATTTACGCAGGGAAAAAAACGGAAGTAATAATTGTAGATAGCTTAGATGCTAACAAAGCCATAAATAATACCCGCCAGATTTTAGGCAGAATACCTGGATTAAATATTGTTGAAACGGAAAGTTCAGGCTTTACAGCTAACGGAATTGCCACCAGGGGTTTAAACCCTACTCAAAGTATAGAAATGAATACCCGGCAGAACGGGTATAATGTGAGTGCTGATGTGTACGGTTATAACGAAGCCTATTACCTGCCTCCTATGGAAGGTGTAAGAAGAATTGAATTGGTAAGAGGTGCGGCATCATTGCAATTTGGTTCACAGTTTGGCGGACTGGTAAATTATGTAACAGAAGATGTACCAGTAAACAAACCTTTTGAATTTACTACTTCGCAAACTTTGGGCAGCTTTGGAATGTTCAATTTCTTTAATGCTATTGGAGGCACTTATAAAAAGTTTAGCTATTATGGTTTCGTTCAATACAGGAATATGAATGGGTTTCGTCCTAATAGTCAGCAATGGCAGTTATCCGGCTTTGGTAAAATTAAATATAAGCTTTCTGAAAAATTAAATTTAGGTGTAGAATATTCCTTGCTTCGCAATAGAATTCAAATGCCTGGTGGATTATCAGATAGTTTATTTAATGCAAACCCAAAGACATCTACAAGAGCAAGAAACTGGCTTAAAACCCCCTGGAATATTGTTTCATCGTTTGTAAATTTTATTCCATCAGAAAATAATACCATCAGTTTAAAAACCACTTATCTTTTTAGTCGCCGTGCATTAGTTTGGCGTAATGAAGATGGCGGCCCAGGTGCTTTGGATGAAATAGACCCTGCAACAAACGCTTTTGTACCCCGAGAAGTTGGTAAAGAGGCTATGAATAATATAACGACTGAATTAAGGTTTTCACACAACTATAAATTAAGAAAACAAAATTCTACTTTGGCGGGCGGTGTTAGATTTGCTTATGCCTGGTTTAAACGGCTTGGTGGCGGCGAAGGAACAAGGGCCGTTGATTTTGATTTATCCATTACCGGAGATTGGGGATATAATTTAGATTTTACCACTACCAACATTGCTCCTTTTGTAGAGAACATTTTCAGAGTAGGAAAAAAATTTACCATCACTCCCGGATTTCGTTTTGAGTTTTTAAAGAGTACTGCCGGGGGATATAAAATAACAGACAATTTAAAACAGTTTCCTAATCAACGCCATTACAGAAGCTTTGCTTTATTTGGAACAGGATTAGAATACAAGCCCGCAAACAATACCAGTATTTACGCCAACATCAGCCAGTCATACCGACCTATTGATTACAGCCAGTTAGAGCCTTTTGGCATATCCTCTAAAATTGACCCCAACTTAAAAGATGCTCATGGTTTCAACTCTGATTTAGGATACCGTGGAACAATCAAAAACTTTTTAAACTTTGACATCAGCGGTTTTTATTTAGCCTACAATAATAGAATTGGGTTGGTACTTAAAACTAACCAAACAACTAATCAAAACTACACCCTGAGAACCAATATTGCCAACAGCGTTCACAAAGGAATAGAAAGTTATATTGAATTTAACCTGTTAAAATATCTCAATCCAAAATCAAAATATGGGTTAAGTGTATTTAATTCATTTGCTTACATAAATGCAAAATATTCCAGTGGAGAATTTGAAGGTAAAAGAGTAGAAGCTGCTGCAGATATTATAAACCGTGCTGGTTTAATTTTGAACAACAAACAATTTTCAACCACCTTCCAGATAAATTATGTGGGTGATGCTTATGGCGATGCCAGTAATGAAAAAATAAGCAGCGACCCTGTTGCTGGCTATATACCATCTTATACTGTGCTTGATTTTAGTACCACTTATAAAATAAAGAATTGCGCTCTTAAAGCTGGAGTAAATAACCTTACGGATATATCATATTTTACCCGAAGAACTGATGAATACCCCGGACCAGGGATAATACCCGCAGTGGGCAGAAGTTTTTATATTGGTTTCTCTGCAAAATTTTAATCACTACTTCTAAAGATATTATTTAGATCAGACTTTTAAACGATAATACATTCAGAGATATTTGCCTGGTGTAAAGTGGAGTATGGAATAAAAGAGAAGATTCCGCTTTATTAAGTGCAGAACAGTGTTTTGCCAAAATAAAAAGGACACATCAGTAATGAAGCTGATATGTCCTTTTTGTTGGGTTACTAGGATTCGAACCTAGACAAACAGAATCAAAATCTGTTGTGCTACCTTTACACCATAACCCAATACCCTTGTATTTTAGGATGGCAAAAATAAGGGAATTTTTTAACGTCCAAAGCATTTTTACTAAGATCATTTTTTGAAATAAAATGAAAATAATAATACTGTTTCCTTTGAGTTACAGTTGCACACTCAGCTATCATGGCATTTTGAAAATTAAACCCATCAAGTAAACCTACATTGGTTTAGTAAAAAGACATTCATTTTACATTATAAGGATAACAGATGGTTACTATTTTTGCAGGCAATCCGCTATTTTTGCAAAAAATCATACCCATAATTAATTAACTGCTAATGGATGTTTTTGAAAAATTAGTGAAAGATGGCGGCCCGATTGGTCAGCATATGGATCGTGCACATGGATATTTTGCTTTCCCGAAACTAGAAGGCGAATTAGGCCCGAGAATGCAGTTCCGCGGAAAGGAAATGATTGTATGGAGTCTGAATAATTATCTGGGTCTTGTTAACCATCCGGAAGTACGGAAAATTGACGCAGAAGCGGCAGCCACATATGGAATGGGAAATCCAATGGGTGCCCGCATGATGAGTGGAAATACGGCAAAGCATGAAGAACTCGAAAAGTTGATCAGCAAATTTGTGAGCAGAGAGGATACGATGCTTTTAAACTTCGGCTACCAGGGAATTATGAGTTGCATTGATGCATTGGTGAACCGTAGGGATGTAATTGTATATGATGCAGAAGCCCATGCCTGTATAGTTGATGGTGTTCGTTTACATATGGGCCACCGTTATGCTTTCAAACACAATGATCTTGAAGATTGCGAAAAACAATTACAACGTGCCACTGAAATGGCAGCCAAAAATGGTGGTGGAATTTTATTGATTACTGAAGGTGTTTTTGGTATGGATGGTGAGCAGGGAATTTTAAAACAGATCGTTGCTTTAAAAAACAAATACGAATTCAGAATATTAATTGATGATGCACATGGTTTTGGTTATATGGGTCCAACCGGTGCTGGTGCAGATGAGGCGCAGGATTGCCAGAACGGTATTGATCTTTACTTCAGCACATTTGTAAAAAGTATGGGAAGTATCGGCGCTTTTATCAGCGGCCCAAAAGCAGTTTTAAAATATTTACGCTATAATACCAGAAGTCAGATCTTTGCGAAAAGCCTCCCATTACTTATTGTAGAAGGTATGTTGAAAAGGATGGAAATGGTGACCACAATGCCTGAACTACGCGCTAAACTTTGGTATAATGTAGAACGTTTGCAAAACGGCTTGAAAAAAAGAGGCTTTGATATAGGGCATACCAATAGCCCGGTAACTCCGATATATATGAAAGGCGACGTTCCAGAGGCCACACAAATGGTGATGGACCTTCGGGA
>JBKJSZ010000239.1:0-2687 GCA_046593675.1 Ferruginibacter sp. | reverse complement strand
GATAAAATCCACGCCGAATGAATGTGTCGCTCTCATACCAACATTTGTTTTAATTGTTTTTGAAATGATTTGATGCACTTTCACTTTTCAATCAGTCCGCAGGTTCGAATCCAGGTGTGGATTCGAATCAAATCAGATCAAAAAAAATGATCTAAAATATTGACCATCATGCGATTACGTGCAAATCCTTGAGTTCAAGAAAAATGCCGGATTGAACTCAAGGATTACCTCACAATTAGCCTGATATTTTTTGATATTTTCTGCTATTTCAAAACAGAAAAATTCCGCGATTATTAACGAATTATAAACTGACAACAGCCAGTTTGTCTGGGTGAAAGTCATGCCAGATAAGGCTTTCAGAAGATGACGAATGCTGAGGACATTCCTAAAAAAAGAAAGACCAACCTTTCGATTGATCTTCTTTGGTCGGGAAGACAGCCCGATCAAAAATATGCTGTAAAACTATGTATTTCAATACTTTATCAAAGTGTTACGAACCAGTCGGGCACCGAATAAGACACTACCACTGTTTCTGCGCTTTGAGCTAACGTAAAGATACGAATTTCTTTCCCAGCTGGATCACTTCAATAGTTTCACATTACCACGTTACCCTGCAAATCATTGATTTGCAGGGTTTTTATTTTCGCTAAGTCCCGTTTGAGATCAGTTTTCGTCGGTTTTTGGTTCAACAATGTTTCACCAAATTCATTTGTTTCACCAAAAAAATTAAAAGATGAAAATTTCCGTAGTTTATTTGAAATCTCACACACTTGAAACCCAACCGCCAATCGCAATTAACCCCATTCGTAAAATAATTTAATACCCTTTTTTTTAAATTTATAAAATGATGTATTGTAGCTCATTGTGATACAATTTAAAATGGACCTAGGGGGTCCGTTTGCAATGGCGAATTTAGGTTAATATCTAATGGTCATAGGGGTCAATTTAGGTGGATTTTACAGATTATTACCATAACAACCTATATCATCATAAGATTGCTGATCAGAGACAACTATTATGATATTTGGTTTTGTCTGTTTCAATTCAGCAATGACTTTACACGAGTAATTACAAATTAAAAAAAAATAAAAAAGACTTTTAAGCATATTTTTTTAAGATTAATATCCTTAATTGCTAATGGTAAAATGGTACTTGCCAGATTCTAATTTGATGTATAAATATCCATCGGCAAATCCTTTTACTACTAAATAATCAGTAGTTTTTATTACATGGTTATCTTCCAAAATATTTGTAGCATTTAGAGTTGGCAAAAAAACATTTGCATTAGTGTTTAAAGGTACTTCTACATCCATTTCCAATTTGTTACCCACCTTTTTCAACGATGATAGTATTTTACCATTTATTGAGTTGTAGGTTGTAGGTGGCTTTTACATAGCCAATACCTTCTTTTGCTATTTCTGGTTTTATGATAAATGTTTTAAAACCTTCGTCATCAGTTTTTATGCCTGCAGCATTGCCAAACAGCCATTCATTTACCGAGCCAAAAGCATAGTGGTTAAATGAATTCATCCCAGCATTGTTCTCAAAGCCTTTTCCTTTTATATAACTGTTCCAACGTTCCCAAATAGTGTTTGCCCCATTCATTACCTCAAAAACCCAAGATGGATATTCCTTGCTCAGCAACAATTTATATGCATCGTCGCTATGTCCTGTAGCTGAAAGTGCTGGCAACAATGGCCTTACCCCCAAAAAACCTGTTGATAGCTTATTATTGTTCTGTTTAATTAAATCTACAATTGCATTATCAGCTTTATTATTCATTTCAGGCGATAGCATGCCCATATAAATAGCATTAGCATAAGCGGTTTGTGTATGGCCATCAAAGCCCATTTCACCATCTACATAACCCTCGCCTTTACCATAAGCGGCTGCGTTAGTTATAAATTTGCCATCGGCGTTGGTATAATGCTTTATAAAGGCAGCTTTAATTTTAGTAGCAATGGTTTCAAACTTAACAGCGTCATCCTTTTTACCAATTGCAGTAGCCATTTCGGCCATCATACTGGCAACGTGTTTGTAGTACATGGTTGCCAACATATCTGGCGGTGTTTTTTTGCCCACACTTAACCAATCGCCAAAACCACCCTTTGGGGAAATATCTTCGAAACTTGCTTCTTTAAACACATAAGTCCCATTGCTTTTTGTTTCTAAAAACTGTAGATATGCCAACATATTAGGCCAAAATTTTTTAATCACTTTGGCATCGCCATACGTTTTGTAAATAGTGTATGGGCAAATAATGCCTGCTTCGCTCCAGCCGGGTGAATAAGTATCTGTAACACGCAAGCTTGGTGCTGGTGCATAAATGGGGTAAGCTGCATCCGCCCGTTGATCATCATTTAAATCAACTAACCATTTAGTGAAAAAAGCTGCTATATCATTATTAAATGTAGCAGATTTTATATATGCCTGAGCATCACCTGTCCAGCCCATGCGTTCATCCCGCTGTGCGCAATCTGTTGGTATATCAAAATAATTGGACCGTTGTGTCCACACAATGTTATGGTACAGTTGGTTAATCATTTTGTTATCAGTACTAATGTAGATTTTTATTTTTCCATCTGCCATGGAAGTTTTCAAATCTTCCCTTCCTGTTATCTGTTGGTTATTGCAATGGATAACAGGAAGGGAAGATTTGAAAACTTCCATGGCAGATGGAAAAATAA
>JBKJSZ010000177.1:0-3639 GCA_046593675.1 Ferruginibacter sp. | reverse complement strand
TTGATATGTACCCCGTTTAAAATTTGAGATAACACATAGACCAAAACAGCGGAAATTATCAACCTGATCATGAAGTTCATGGAAATAATATTTTGATAAAGATACAAGCAAATATTTCGATTGTCTATTGCTGCAGAAATTCCAACCTTTCAAATAATGTTTTTAAACGAAGATTATCTGCATCAATATTTTTACTTTCTGCAAATAAAATTTCCAGCTCATTGAAAGATTTGTTGACTTTGTTTTTATCAATTGTTGAGGAGACGGATCCCATATTTACAATTATAGCGCTGATCGCTTTAAAATTTTCACCATAGATCAACGCATATTCATCATACGTTCTTTTAATACCTACGGCAATTTCTTTACAACTTTTAATTGCGTCATTTGGAAAAATCACTACCGTATTTTTTGCTTCAAGTTCTGAAATATATTTACGGTTAAAGTATTTTAGCAGCAGTTCTTCCGGAGACATTCTGATCACCTGGTCACGTTTTACACCTTTATCCATCGTTAACACAATATCCTGCAATTGAACTTTAATATCTTCCTGAATAATCCGCATTTTATTTTTAAGTACCAGCATCTGGTTGTTGAATGTAATGTTACACTGATATAATTTTTCGTATTGGTTAAAATACTTTTCTATTTGTTTGATGAAAATATCTACATCTTCTTTTTGGATATTTTTTTCATTTACAGCAATGTTTCCCACCAATGCCAGCAGGCAGGTAAAAATATTACCGGCCGGAAATAAGGTAGTTGTATTTTCTCCCGCTTTTATCAATCCTTTTACTATTTTTTGAAATTTATTTGCATCCGTTTTCTTTGTTTTTTCCAATAGAGGTTTTAAAGATTGCTCTATTTCCGTTTCAAGGCTAAATCCTAATTCTCCGCTCGTTGGATTATTGAGAGAGGTGATCTTATTCCGGTAACTTTCTTTAGAAATTAAAGCCTGTAAATTATTTGCCGAGCTTACTGCGGCATCCATAAATTGTGAAGCATTATCATATTGCTGATATACAACAATTCGTTGCCGTTGTAAAATGCGTTTTAATTCCGCCACTTCGTTGGTTAATTGCCATAACAGCCTGTTATCTGATTCTACCTGTGCTGTAAGCTTTTTTATAATATTGGAATCCACCTGGCCATACACCATGTTATTCATAAACAGAATAAAGATGATGAATGATATGAATCCGAAGGTTTTCATGCTCATCAAATTTGAAAAATGATGATCAGCTATTCAAAAAAGCAGCATTACAATTTGTAGCACATTTTTACACAATTTGTTTAGAGAAAAAAAACAGCTATACACTGTCGTTTCCCCTTTTTATATATTCTGGATCATCTCAATTTTGAAATAGAAAATTGTTTTTATGTATAACATTACCATTGGATGGAATATCCGCAGGTGGAGAAGTTTTCGCGGAAAGAAACAACAGGCTTTTGCAAACGAGATCGGCATATCCCGTAATATGCTGAGTCGTTATGAAAACGGAAGGTCTTCCGTTTCCATTATTCAATTGCAGAAAATTGCAAGATGTTTGCAAACAAGTGTTGAGGATCTTTTGACGGAAAATTAATTAATAAACCACGAGTTCATAAAATTTTTCAGGATGTAAATATTTATCGGCGAGTTGCTGTAATTCTTCCGCAGAAATCGTTTTGATTACCTGAATGGAATCGTAAAAATATTGTTCGTCTAATTGATTTAAAATAATGTTTTTCCATTTGGCCATAATCTGAAAAGGTCCGTCAAGTTCACCTAACAATCCGCCTATCATATAATTGCGAACCAGTAATAATTCATCTTCAGGAACCGGTTCCTCTCTTAATCGTTTCATTTCTTTATATACTTCTTCAATAGTTGCTTCACAAACATCTTTGCCCGCTTCCGTACTTATCAACCAGGCACTTTGCTGAATATGGTTTAGCAAATAACTATAGATGCCATACGTATAGCCTTTCTCTTCCCGGATATTACTCATAAGCCTTGATCCGAAAAAACCACCAAGCACATTATTTAATACCACAATTTTTTTAAAATCCGGATGATGACGATTCGGAAAATTTTGGGCTATCCGTATGGCGCCTTGTACCGCTGCCGGATCATTTTCAATTCTGTATTTTAATTGAGTAGCAGGAGTTGCTTTTACATCTTTGATTTGAAAAGTTGGTTTTGAAAGATTCAATTTTCCAAATTGCTGATTTAAGCTTTCCTGTAATTCGTGAGGTATTTTACCGGAAGCAAAAATGATGCATTGCCCGTTAACATAATACTGATTGAAAAATAATCTTATGTCTTCAATGTTAAAACCATCCAGGTCTTTTAATTCAGTGTACGCGCCATAAGGGTGATCGGCACCAAACAAATAACTATCAATCAAACGACCTGCTACAAATTCACATTTCTGCAGATTTACTTTAAGCCGTTGCGCAACATTTTGTTTATAAATATCGAATTCTTCCTGAGGGAAAACAGATTCAGTTATCATATCCTGTATAACAGGTAATAATTTATGAAGATGGCGGTTTAAAGTATGTAAAGTAATCACCGCTGTTTCATTATAACAACCGCGGTTACAATAAGCCCCATAATATTCAAAATCTTCATTGATCTGCAAAGCGCTTCTGGTCTTTGTTCCGTTTTTCAATAAAGAATTGGTAGCTGCGGCAATACCTTTATGTTGTTCGAAAAAGTTTCCGGAAAAAAAAACGAACTCCAATTGAAGCACATCTTCTGCACCTGCATGTATGGTATAAACCGGAATGCCATTATCCAGTTCGTATTTTTCATATGGTTTTAATAAAAGCTGATAATCTATCGCATCTTTAATAGGCGGTGCAATCTTACGGTTCATCGTATTTAGTTATTGGATAAATAATAAAGTGTGCTGCAGTTTTCGGAACGGAATATTTTTTTGCTCTCCGATAAAATATCAGCAGTATTTACCGCCTGGTATTTACTCAGTTCCGTATTGATGAGATCCGCATCGCCCATTAATTCATAAATAGCAAGACTCGACGCCCGGTTCATCACACTCATATCTTCAAACGCCATGGCGCTTTCTGTTTTATTTTTTACTTTTTCTAATTCCGTCTCTGAAATTCCAGTAGCACATAATGCATCTAATTCCTGTTGAATAGCAGCATCTGCAATTTTTATATCAATACCTTTTACCAGTTTACCTTCAATAGTAAGAATACCATTATCCATACTTCCCATGTGATAACATTCTATATTACTGAACAACTGTTTATCTTTTACAAGGCTTTGATACAAACGGGAAGATCCACCACCACTTAATATATCAGTAATCAGATCCGCTGTATAATATCGGGGGTCATTTCTTGAATAAATATGCCAGCATTTAAAAATAGCATCTAAAGGAACATCCGCTTTTATTTCGAGGTGTCTCGCTTCGGTTTGCTCCGGTTCAGGCGGGATAATACGAACATATTTTTCTCCTGCTTCAATGGGTTCAAACCATTTTTCAGCAAGTGTTTTAACGAGGTCTTTTTTTACATTTCCTGCCACTACCAAAATGGCATTAGACGGTGTATAATGTTTAAAGAAAAAATGTTTCACATCTTCCAGCGTGGCTTCTTCAATATGTTTTAATTCTTTACCGATGG
>JBKJSZ010000266.1:0-4840 GCA_046593675.1 Ferruginibacter sp. | reverse complement strand
GTTCCTGCAACAGCTTGATCTTTACAAAAAAATAATTCGTCAACTAAAGTTGCACCAATACAAATTACCGGTGAGGCCATCAGTATATTTGTTAATGGCCTCACCGGTAATTTGTATTGGTGCAACTTTAGTTGACGAATTATTTTTTTGTAAAGATCAAGCTGTTGCAGGAACTTCCAATCCTGCAGAATGTAAAAGATCAGCAGGTGGTGTAATTTGTAATATTGCCCGTCACCTCGGAATGCTGAATATTCCCGTACAATTGATATCCGTTTTAGGAAAGGACAACGATGGAAAATGGCTTCGTACTGAAATTGAAAAATGTAACGTCTCAACCGATCAAATCCTTGAAGTGAATGAACCAACGGGAAAATATATTTCCATTCTAAATAACGATGGTTCTTTATTTGCGGCGGCCTGTTCAGATGTTTCCGTACAATATTTAACAACACGAACTTTACAGCAATACGAGACGTTCTTATCTTCTGCTTCTATGATTGTTTCGGATACCAATCTTAGTGTGGATGCGATTAGCTGGTTATCGGATTTTTGTAACCAAAAAAAAATAAGACTCATAATTGAACCGGTTTCCGTTTTGAAAGCCAGGAAACTAGCTGTTGCGAATGTTTCGGGAATATTTATGGTAACGCCGAATGAAGATGAGTTACCCTATTTATGTTCGGATATAAAAAATGAAACACCAATTTTGATAAAGGAAATTTTAAATCGCGGAATCAATTCAGTGTGGCTAAGAAAAGGAAGTAATGGTTCGTGTATGTATAATTTCGATAAAAAAACGGAACTACCCGCTGTATCATTAACAGTAATAGATTCAACAGGTGCAGGTGATGCTGCTCTCGCAGGATGGATTGCCGCAGATTATTTGGGAATGGAAAGTATGAAATGTTTACAGGCGGCACATGCAATGGCCTTTGAAGTTTTACAAATTCCGGGAGCAATATTGGATACGCTCGATCAACAAAAACTATACGCACTCATACAAAAATATTATCCTGATGTTAGTTGATTTTTTAAAGATTCATCCTGAAGTACAACAGGCATTAATAGATAACAAACCCATAGTGGCTTTAGAGTCTACAATTATTTCTCATGGAATGCCCTGGCCAAAAAATATGGAAACAGCATTGTCTGTGGAAGATTCGGTACGAAAGGAAGGTGCTGTTCCCGCAACTATTGCCATCCGTGAGGGAAAATTATGTGTGGGATTAAGTACAGAGGATGTTGCATTTTTTGCACAGGCTCCCGATGTATGGAAGGTGAGCTTGAGAGATTTACCTTTTGTGCTAGTTAAAAAGTATCCGGGTGCCACTACGGTTGCAGCAACTATGCGCATTGCATCTTTGGTAGGTATAAAAATATTTGCAACGGGCGGTATTGGCGGAGTTCACAGGGGCGGTGAAAATACGATGGATATCTCAGCCGACCTTTTAGAAATGTCTCAAACAAATGTGGCTGTGGTATCTGCAGGTGTAAAATCTATACTTGATATTGGTTTAACGCTGGAATTTATGGAAACCCATGGAATTCCTGTGTTAACCTATCAGCAGGATGAATTTCCTAGTTTTTATTCTCAGAAAAGTGAATTTATCTCTCCTTTGAGAATGGATTCTCCAAAGGAAATTGCAGATATGCTGTATGTAAAGTGGCAATTGGGTTTAAAAGGAACTGTATTAATTGCAAATCCTGTATCAAAAGAAATGGAAGTATTACCGCAGGTTATTGAAAATTCAATTCTGGCGGCTTTAAAAGAAGCAGAACTTGAAAGTATCAAAGGGAAAAACGTCACTCCTTTTTTATTAAAATACATCGCATCACATTCTAAAGGAGAAAGCCTGGAAGCTAATATAGCATTGATTCATTCTAATGCCTCACTTGCTGCAAAAATTGCAGTTTCCCTGCAACTACGATAATCTGATTTTATAGTTTCACAAACTTTTTAGTCAGGTTAGAAGACCCTTGCCTGATATGAATGAAATATACGCCCGAAAGAAGTTCATTTCCGAAAAATATTTTTTCATTTGCTGAAATGAATTGTTGCCTTTGTACAGTTCCCTGAATATTGGTGATAGTGATATGTATTTTTTCTGTGCTTTTTGTTTTAGCAGATAAAGTAAAAGAGATTCCTGGATTTGGAAATATGGTTGCTTCCAAAATCTCTGCAGATAATTTTGTATCGGGTATTTGAGTTTCAGAAAATAATTCTCTTCCGGATGAACAAGCCGGTAGCGATACAGCAAGCATACGCGGAGTTCCCAATCCGCAACTATTTACACCTGTTACGGTAACGTTACCTGTTATAGCAGTTGATGCATATTCTACTTTAATGGTTAATGTTCCTTGTCCTGATAAAATAGTGGCACCTGGCGGCACCGTCCATACTACTGAATTTGCATTTACAGGTAATGTGTTAATCATATAAGCAAAATGTCGGTTAGGACATGGTTTCATCCACGCTACCAAAATTCCGTTGGACGCTAAAGGCATTTTTTTAACTAAAGTAAGAGACCGTGTGGTGCTGTTCATACAATTGTTTACCGCATTTACATCAATGGTTCCAGTGTTGAAACCGGAAGTCCATCTAACTAAAATAATGGTATCATTTATTGTTCCTGCCCCACCTGGATGTCCTACAATGGTTGCACCTGCAGGAACACTCCAAAAGTAAGTAGTAGCCTCATCCACCTTTTTAATTCTATAAGCCGTTGTATCTGGTCCTCCGATAGTAGGACAAGGATTTAAAGTTCCATATATGGCTGCCGGAGTCGCGAGTACATGATCATTTACCGGGATACTCCTTAATGGACTGATACCACAACCGGTTTTAGATTGAACAGATATATAACCACCTGTATATGATGAACTAAATAACACAGTAATACATGTGTCTCGAATATTTACAGACGTTCCGTTCACAGGGCTGATAATAGTGGCACCCGGAGGAACTGTCCAAATATAAGAGACGGCATAACGAACTTTATTTGTTTTATAAACTACCGGAGTACCTGTTGGATTATTGGGGCCAACTTTTATTGCACAAGAATTCATTGGGCCAATAATTATTTCAGGAACCGGCGACCATGAACGATGAATGGTAAAATTCTTAGGACTTGAGATACCACATTGCGAGACGGCATTTACAGTTATAAAAGTTCCTGCGACAAATGTATTATCAAACTTAACAATGATAGTAGTATCATTTGGAGTTCCTATTCCGCCTGGTCGCGATAGAATGGTGATGCCTTGAGGAACTGTCCAATTATAACTGGTAGCGTTTACAACTTTTGAAATGGTATATACAGCGTTGGTATCATAATTTATATAAGGACAAGCTGTCGCATCTCCTGTAATTTCTCCTGGAATAGGCGGAGGCCCATTAAAAATAAATGCAGTACGTGTAATTTCAGGTCCGCATGTATTACCAACCTTTACCGAAAGAGAACCAATTCCATAACTTGCAGCAAACTGAACGGTAATATTGGGTGTGCCCTGGCCACCAATGATCTGCATATTCGAAGTATTGGAAACTGTCCAGACATAATATGAAGCCGCTACTGCAGTAATACTGTACGTTGCTACTCCACCGGCTATACCTACGAAAGTGCAGGCTTCTTTATTTCCGGCAATAGAATCAGCAATACTGAAGGAACAAATGGATGAAATATTATCCGTTGAATTTCCCGGTTCATTTTTCGCATCTTTTTGCGCAAAGGTGTAAACGGGTGTAGATAATAATATTAATAACTTTAAAAAAGCGGTAAATTTTTTAACTGAATTAAGTTGAATGTTAAAAAATTTATCTAGGAAAAATAAATACATGCATTACATATTTAGGTGAATATTCCGTCGATTTGCTTTGGGAATCTGATGATGAACGTTAACGTAGGATTTGTAGCGGATTTTAAAGATATACAATATATTTATCTATAGACTTTATTTGGGGTACTTTTTTCTCTAAATGTGTAAAAAAGTATCTAATAAAATGGTCATTTTAAAATAAATTTTTATATCTCATTGATCTTCAATTACTAAAATCTTTGGTATTGCAGAGTCTGCAAATCTATAAAAAAATTCAATATTCTAGAAATGGATGAGCTCAATGCATAAAAAAACCTGTAATGTTTAATTACAGGTTAAAAATTTAAATTTTTGTGGTGTGGGGCGTTTTCGAACCTAACCCTTACGTATTGCCGAAGTTACAACTTTTTTATCTTCTGAAACCCTTATCTGGCAAGGGTTTCAGAAAAATCGATTTTCTAAAATTTATATATTCTGCTATCAAAAGAGCTGTAAAAATGTTTCTGTCTCAAAAATTACTCTAGACAAAAGCGTAGCCATGAAATTAGTAATTTTTTGAACACAAAACCCATATCCGAAAAATTGGTAAATACAGTCATTTTTTGACTGTTGATTCTTTAGTAGAATAATATTTTGAATTGCTGCAGTTACGGAATTACATCAGCGACAAAAATTATTATAAGAAACAAATAGTTTCATTTTTATGCTGTTGCATAAAATGAAATAAAAGCGAAAGCAATTAAAAAAAAAGAATCACAGCATGTTTCATTAAAAGTAACGTTCCGCAGAGGTAACAGAAAGCCATATTAAGGTCGCGGCTTCTTTTCAGCATTACTTTTCAATCGGCGTTCCTGGGTGGTGCGGTATACGATTGCTACAGCGCCAATTGTAATCAATATCAAGATTACGATAGCTGCAATTTTGCCTGACTCAGTATTGGTAAGTGGATTATGAGAATCTATGAGTTGCGAGGGAATAGTGGAATCAGGTATGGTTGGTTGTATAATTTCTATAGCCGCGGTAG